>DATMBW010000305.1:0-4384 GCA_035559095.1 Ramlibacter sp. | reverse complement strand
CAACGGCCGCGTGTCGGTGTTCCAGTTTCTGGGGGGGAACTGATGGCGCGATTCGCCCTCCTGCTGTTCATGTGCCTGCTTGCCGCGCTCGCCGCGCTGCTGCCGGCCGGCCCGGTCGGCGCGGCCAAGATCCCGGATGTGCGCAACACCAAGCACAACCTGTCGGCCAGTGGTCCGGGCACGGTCAAGGCCACCACGGAATCGCAGATCTGCGTGTTCTGTCACACGCCGCATGCCGCCGAAAGCATTCCGGCAGCCCCACTGTGGAATCGCAAGCTGTCGGGGGCGACCTACACACCGTATACGTCCAGCTCGATCGAGGCGACGGCCGCCGAGCTCGCCTCCGGCCCCGGCGGCAGCTCCAAGTTGTGCCTGTCGTGCCACGACGGCACGATGGCGCTGGGCAGTGTCAATGTGCTCAATGGAGCGGCCAACCCGACCATCGCGATGTCCGGCACGGGGCCGGGCGGGACGATGGCGACGGGCGCGGGCGCAACCACCGGCTTCACACGCAATCTCGGCGTGAACCTGACCAACGACCACCCGATTTCGTTCACGTACGACGCTGCGCTGGCAGGGCGCGACGGCGAGCTGCGCGGTCCGGACGGAACGCTGGTGGGCACTCGTTCACCCGGCGTCAAGCCCAAGCTGCCCCTGGAGGGCGGGCAGATCCAATGTTCCAGCTGCCACGACCCGCACGTGCGCGAAACCGATCCCCTCAAAGGCTCGGCGAAATTCCTGCGCCTCAACCGGTTCCAGGAAGCATCGCCCACGGGCGGCGCTTTCTCCCAGACCGGCGACATCATCTGCATCGCCTGCCACGACAAGGCGGGCCAGGCCTGGGCGCTGTCGGCGCACGCCAATCCGCAGGTGGCCGACGAGTTGTATACCGGTGCGGCCGCCACCCAGCGCGAGTTCCCGGCCAACTTGCCGGTGTGGCGCGCCGCGTGCCTCAACTGCCACGACTCCCACACGGTGCAAGGCTCGCGGCGGCTGTTGCGCGAAGGCACCGACAGCACGGCCACGCCGAAGGCCGGCGGCAATTCCGCGATCGAGGAAACCTGTTACCAGTGCCACGCCAGCCTGGCGCAAAGCGCCCTCACCAGCGTCGCGAACGTGCCCAACATCAAAGACGACTTCTCGCTGACTCGGCGCATGCCGATCAAGACATCCGACCAGCAGTCCGGCGGCGAGGTGCACGACATCGGCACCGGCACCGGCACGCAGCGCGGCAAGGATTTCCTCGAGTCGCCGACGCTGCTGGGCAAGTCGGCCCCGACGAACCGCCACGTCGAATGCACCGATTGCCACAACCCCCATCGGGTGACGAAGAACCGCCTGTTCAACGCCAGTGCCGCGGTGCCTGATGTGGCAGGGACCCACAGCCATGCCGCCGGCCACACGAACATCGCCTCGGGGGTGCTGCGCGGCGGCACCGGCGTCGAGCCAGTCTACGGAGGCGCCGCCTTCGGCACGCCTCCGTCCTCGTACGACCTGAAGCGTGGCGATGGCGGCACGGGTGCGAGCAGCGCGGCCGGCAGCGCGTGGGTCACGCGCGAGTACCAGGTTTGCCTGAAGTGCCACTCCAACTATGCCTACGACACGCCCCCCAACCTGGGGGACAGCGGCGGCGGCACGCCCTCGGGCACCAACGGCATGACGCAGTTCACCAACCAGGCGATGGAGTTCCAGGCACCGGCGGGGCACAAAGGCCTCCCGGCAAGCACGACCGACTCAGGCGCGTATGCCGGAGCGATCCGCAGCGGCTGCGCCACGCCGACGACGCCCTGCGGCGGCAGCTGCGTTTGCTACAACGTCAACTTCCAGACCCGCAACAACCGCTCCTGGCATCCGGTGATGGACAGCACCGGCCGCACGCATGCGCTTCGCGGCACCGGTACCAACGCGTGGCGCGCCCCGTGGAACGCCACTGCCGACGTGGGGTCGCAGACGATGTATTGCAGCGACTGCCATGGCTCGAACACGCGCGCGGATTCGGTCGACCCGAACTGCACCACGGGCACAACCGGCTGCGGCGAGAACGGCGCCCCGTGGGGACCTCATGGTTCGACCAACAACTTCATCCTGAAGGGAACGTGGGATAGCACGACGGCCAACACCTCTGCGAACGCGTTGTGCTTGAAATGCCATAGCCCCACCTCGAGCAGCGGCTTCAGCGGCGGCGGTCGCGGCAACCTGCACGAGTACCACCGGGACAAGATCGGCAGCATCCGGTGCACCTGGTGCCACGTGGCGGTGCCGCACGGCTGGAAGAACAGGTCTTTCCTCGTGAACCTCAACGACGTCGGGCCCGAGGCCGGCCTGCCGGCCGGCACGCAGGTGCGCAACAAGACGACCGCGGCCTACAACAATGGGCCGTATTACCTCAACGCAAAACTGAAGATCCGGACCTTCGGAACCAGCGGGAGCTGGTCAGATACGAACTGCGGCTCCGTCGGAGCGCCGGGCAACGGCCAGTCCGGAAGAGACTGGATGCGCGACTCGAACGAGAACTGCGCGAGCGGGCCATGAAGCGCTTCGCCCACCGCCTTGCCTCATCGCGCCTGACGATGGCCGGCTTCGCCTTGCTGGCGGCCGGCACGCTGGCGACATATGACCGGCCGGCCGCGCCGGCGGCAGCCATCGTCGCCCCGCTGGTCTTGCTGACAGCGAATCTGGCCTGCGCCATCGCCGTGAGGCCGGTGCTGCGGCGCGGCGGGCTCGGCCTGTTCCATCTGGCGCTGCTGGCGCTGCTGCTGCTGGTCGGAGCGGGCCGTTTGACGCACTTTGACGCGAGGGTCGAAGTAGCCGAGGACACGCTGCTGGATCCAGCGCAAATCGAAATCACCGGGCAGGGACCCTGGCACGGCACGGCGTGGCAGCGGCTCACATTTCGCCAGGGTTCCTACGACGTTGCCTACGCGCCCGGCGTCAAGCGCGCGCACACCCGCAGCCGGGTCTGGCTGGAGGGTCGGGATGGCCCGACCGTCGTCGGCGACGACACGCCGCTGGTGCTGGACGGTTATCGCTTCTACACCACCTCGAACAAGGGATTTGCGCCGCTTCTGACCTGGCAGCCTGAAGGCGGCGAGCCGGTGCAAGGCGCGCTGCACATGCCGTCCTACCCGCTGTTCGACTACCAGCAGGCGAACAAATGGACCGCGCCGGACGGACGGGCGATGCAGTTCTGGCTGCGCATCGAGCGGCCCCTGCCCGAACAGTCGGCCTGGACGCTGGACCCGCACGACATGCCCGCCGTGCTGGTGGTGGAAGTCGATGCGAAGCGCCATGAACTCAAGCCCGGCGCATCGCTGCAGCTGCCCGGCGCCACGCTGCGCTACGAACGTCTCACCGGCTGGATGGGCTACCGGATCTTCTACGACCCGACGCTCATTCCGATGCTGGTGGTTTCGCTGCTCGGCGTGCTTGGCTTGGCCTGGCACCTGTGGGGACGCAGCGTGCGGCTGCTGCCGCTGGGCAAAGGAGTCGCCGCATGAACATCGAGGCGCGTCCCCTGGACTACTGGTGGCTGTGCGGCGGCGCCGTGCTGATGGCGGTGTCGGCGCTGCTCGCATGGCGGCGGATTGCCGTGCAAGCCGAAGCGGGGCCGGGGAAGTTCATCCGCGCTCCATGGTCGCTCACCGACCTGGCGCTCGCCGCACTGGCCGTGGGCATTGCGCTGCGCTGGAGCCGGATCGGACACGGGCCCTTCCTCAACATGTTCGAAATCCTCGCCAGCAGCCTGTTCAGTCTGGGCATCGCCTGGCGGGTCGCGATCTGGAAGCTTCCGTTTTTGCGCGACAGCGCCCCGGTGGCCTTGTCGTTGCTGGCGGTGATGGCCGCCTGGCTGCTCGCGGTCAATCCCGCGGACTCGCACTTGCCGCCAACCTACGAGATGCCGGTGCTGTGGTTCCACGTTGCCCTTGGCAAGGTGTTCCTCGGCTGCGCGCTGGTCGCCACCGGCCTCGCGGGCGTGGTGCTGGCGCGCGCCACCGAGCGCGGCAGCCGCTGGTTCCGGCGCATGCCGGGCGACGCGGCCCTCGACGCGCTCGCGTGGCGCTTCATGCTTGCCGCCCTCGTATTCGAGAGCCTGATGCTGATCGCCGGCGCCGTCTGGGCCCAGGATGCCTGGGGCCGCTTCTGGGCCTGGGATCCGCTGGAAACCTGGGCATTCATCACCTGGCTCGCGCTGGCGGCGGCGGTGCATGCGCGCCTGACCTGGCGGGTGGGGCCGCGAACCGGAGCGCTGATGATCGCAGCGGTTTTCGTGATCGCCTTCCTCACTTTCTTCGGCGTCCCGTTCGTGACGTTGGCGCCGCATAAGGGGGCCGTATGAAGCGAAGGGCGAGGGGCCCCGTGCACGGGGATCGACCAGCGCAATACG
>DATMBW010000304.1:0-7689 GCA_035559095.1 Ramlibacter sp. | reverse complement strand
AACCGGATGCAGGTCGTTTTCGAACGTCGTTTCGCGGCTGATCGACTTGGGCTCGCTATAGGTGACGACGGGCCGGTCGTCGCGGCCATGCGAGGCTTCGTGCATCCACGCGCCGAAACTGCGGCCAAAGTTTTCCACGAGCAGCGCAGCCTCGGTTTTCGCGAGGTCGCCTATCGTATGGATGCCAAGTGTTTCGAGCCGCGTGCCGGCCTTGGGCCCGATGCCGTTGATCTTGCGAACGGGCAACGGCCAGATTTTCGATTGCACGTCTTCCTGGTAGACGATGGAGATCCCGTTGGGCTTGTTGAATTCGCTGGCCATCTTGGCGATCAGCTTGTTGGGCGCCACGCCGATGGAGCAGGTCAGGCCTGTCTTCTCGAAGATGGCTCGCTGGATCAGCCGCGCCAGTGACCGCCCCCCTTCGCGCTGGCCGCCCGGGACATCGGTGAAATCGATGTACACCTCGTCCACGCCGCGGTCCTCCACCAGCGGCGCGATTTCGGCGATGGTGCTCTTGAACAGGCGCGAATACTTGCGCACTTCCTCGAAATCGACCGGCAGGACGATGGCCTGCGGGCAAAGCCTGGCGGCCTTCATCATCCCCATCGCCGAACCCACGCCGAACTTGCGCGCGGGATAGGTGGCCGTGGTGATGACGCCGCGGCCCGTATAGTCCTTGAGCAGCGGAAACGCGGCGGGCGGGATTTCGCTCAGCGGCCGGCCTTCGTGGCTCTGCCGCACCATTTCGTCGACCTTGCGCCGCCCGCCACCGATGACCACCGGCAGACCCTTGAGCTGCGGGTAGCGCAGCAGTTCCACGGACGCGAAAAACGCGTCCATGTCGAGGTGGGCAATGCGGCGCAGGGTTGTCACACCCCCTGATTTTGCGGCCTGTGCTGCGGATGAGCAGGGCGCTGCGACATTCATCACTGCACAAGATGCGCGCCAGTCACTAGAATCGCCGGCTCACCTGGATGATGGAGCTGCGCATGAAACCATGGATGAGATGGGCCGCCGTCGTCGTGGCCGCGGCGGTTCTCCTGGCGGCGGGGGCCGTGGCGCTGGGCTACCAGATGGCCGAGCGCAAGATGACGCGCAAGGTTGATGTGGCCGTCAAGCCGGTCGCATATGCCAGCGATGCGCAGGCGGTCACGCGCGGCAAGTATCTGTTCGAATCCCGCGGTTGCGCCGAATGCCACGGGGCCCAGGGTGGTGGGCGAGAGTTCGTCAACGATGGAGGCATGCGCCTTGTGGGCCCCAACATCACTGCGGGGGGAGTGACGGCGGCCTACAAGCCCGAGGATTGGGTGCGCATCATCCGGCACGGCGTCAAGCCCAACGGCCGGCCGGCAATGGTCATGCCGAGCGAGGACTACAACCGGTACACCGACCAGGACCTGGCATCCGTGGTTTCTTACGTGCGCAGCCTGCCGCCGGCGCAAGGCGGCGCGGCGGTCATCGAATTCCCGGTGCCGGTGCGCGTGCTCTACGGCTTCGGCGCGATGCCTGATGCGGCGGCCAAGATCGATCACTCGTTGCCGCCGGCGCAACCGGTGGCCGAGGCGGTGAACGCGCAGCACGGCGGGTACGTGGCCAATATGTGTCTTGGGTGCCACGGCGAGCATCTGTCCGGCGGCAAGATTCCCGGCGGCCCGCCCGACTGGCCGCCGGCCGCCAACATCACGCCGGGCGAAGGCACGGCGATGAGCCGCTACCCGAGCGCCGTCCAGTTCGTCGGCATGTTGCGCAGCGGCAAGCGGCCCGATGGGACTCCGATCAAGGTCATGCCGTTTGAATCGCTCTCCAAGCTGAGCGACTTGGACGCACAGGCGCTGTACGAGTACCTCAAGACGGTGCCGCCAAGAAAGGCAGGCGGGCGCTAGCCAGAGTAGCGTTGCATCGGCTGCGGCCGAATCCCGGAAGGCTCCACATGTTGTCCCTCGAATCGTTGCAACGAATTCTCGACCCGCTCTTTCCGGGGTTGATGGGCGTGCGTCTGGTCGAGGTGGGGCCGGAGCGTGTGGTGGCCGAACTCGCCGTGAGACCTGATCTGTGCACTGCCGGAGGCATCCTTCACGGCGGTGCCGCCATGGCGTTCGCCGATACCTTGGGCGCGGTGGGCACATTCGTGAACCTGCCCGAAGGCAAACGGACCACGACGACCGATTCGAGCACCAAGTTCATCTCAGGCGCCCCCGTGGGCACGACCGTCGTGGCCGAGTGCGTGGCGCTGCACCGCGGCAGGACCACCCAAGTCTGGCAAACCAGCATCCGCTCGACCGACGGCAGGCTTTGCGCCGTGGTGACGCAGACGCAACTCGTACTTGACCCCGGCTGAGCTCAGGCGGTATGGGTGTGCGCGGCGAGGGCGTCGAACAGCACGCCCAGGCCGAACTCGAACACCTGGTCCAGGTTCTGCACGCTCAGGTGCGGCGCCACCGCGCGTACGCGGGGATAGGAAATGCGCTCGGGCGCGTGCTCCAGGCGCAAGGGCGTGGCATCGGCCACGCGCTCGCGGCTGGCGACCTCGGCCATGCCCGCGCCGCTGGCAAAGCCGCCGATCAGCCGAAACCAGCGCGCCGACTGCCCGGCGTCCAGGCCAAGTTCCGAAAACACGCCGAGCAACGCCTCGTAAAACGCGAACGCCCGGTCGGTGTTGAAACGCCGCGCCGCCAGCAGCACAAAGGCGCGTGGGTGGCGGATCGCGCAGCCGCGATAGCTGCGAATGCACTCGCGCAGGCGCTGCAGCGGCGGGTGTGTCCCCGGCTGCGGCAATTCCACCTCGTCGAGCAGCCGGTCCATGACGCCGTCGAGCAGGTCTCCCTTGCTCGGAAAATGATGGTAGAGAGCCATCGCTTCGACACCCAGCCGACCGCCCAGCCGGCGCATCGAAAAGCCTTCCAGGCCTTCGTCATCGATCAGCTCCAGCGCGGCCTGGGCGATGCGTTCGCGCGATAGCGGCGCTCGCCGGGGCGGTTCGGGCTTGACGGGTTTGGCGCGTGCCATGACCGTACTTTACACCGTACGGTTCTTCGACTACAATGACTTTACGCTGTAAGGTGCGGCGCATGGAGGCCATCATGCATCTAGGGGTGTACCGATTCGAGGGCGAGCCGGCGCTGTTGCTGGCCAGCTATGAACGGCTGCTGGCTGCGTTTCCTGCCGACCAGTTGCTGTTTCACGTCTGCGTCCAGCGGCCGGACGCGATCGAGGTTTACGACGCCTGCCCCACCCGCGAAACGTTCGAGGCATTTGCCGCCAGTGCCGAGTTCCGGGGGGCGCTGCGAACCGCGGGGCTGCCGCAGCCCTCGGTGACGGCACTAGGCGAAACGCGGGCGGCCTTCGTGCACGGCAAACGCGTCGATTGACGGCAGGATTGCAGCCATGGAAACCCGAGCCGCCTTGTCCGGGCATGCCGCCGCCGTCATAGCCGATGAGGCCGAGGCGCTGGCGTTCGCCGATCTCTATGCCGCCGCGCCGCAACCTCTGGGGTCGCGGCTGGGCCTGCGGGTCGAGCGCGTCGCCGACGCCACACTGCTGCTGGCACCGGGACTGCCGTCGTCGATGTTCAACCGCGCCATCGGCCTGGGCCTGCGGCAGCCCGCCAGCACGCCGGAAGTCGACAACATCGCCGCCGCCTACCGCGGCGCCGGCTGCCGCGACTGGTGGCTGCACTGGAACCCGCATGCGTCGCCGGCCGGGTTCCCCTCGCGGTTGCTGCAGATGGGTTTCACGCAACCGGCGCGCCGTTCCTGGGCCAAGGTATTGCGCGGGGCCGAACCGCCGCCGCACGTTCCGACCGACTTGAAAATCGCTCCGGCCACCGACGCGCAGGCGGCACCGGCCATCCAGGCGATCGTGGAAGCCTTTGGCATGCCGGGGTTGATGGCCGAGTGGTTGGGCTGCCTGCATGGCCGCCCGCGGTGGCGCCTTTACGCCGCCACGGATGGCGAAGACGTAGTTGGCGGCGGTTGCCTTTTCACAGCGGGCGAGTTGGCGTGGCTTGGCATGGGCGCGATCCGCGCCTCGCACCGCCGGCGCGGCGGGCAAGGCGCGCTGATGGCGCGGCGGATCGCCGACGCCGCCGAAGCCGGCGCGCGCCATGTCGTCACCGAGACCGGCGAGCCGATCGCCGATGAATCCAATCCGTCACTGGGCAACATGAAACGCTGCGGCTTTGCGACCGTGGCATCGCGCCTGAACTTCGCCGGGCCGGCGTGAGGACCGCCCCTCTCAAGCAGGGGAGGTGTGGGGGCTGTGGCACTCGATGGGACTTTAGTAAGACCCAGGCAACAGGATGCCCTGGTCCACCGTATTGATGTCGGTGCGCCCGCAGAACGCCATCGACAGGTCCAGCTCCTTGTGGATGATCTCCAGGGCCTTGGTCACGCCAGCCTCGCCCATGGCGCCGAGCCCGTAGAGGAAGGCGCGGCCGATGTAGGTGCCCCTGGCGCCAAGCGCCAGCGCCTTGAGCACGTGCTGGCCGGAGCGGATGCCGCCATCCATGTGAACCTCGATCTTGCGGCCCACGGCGCTCACGATTTCCGGGAGGGCCGAGATGGAAGACGGCGCGCCATCGAGCTGCCGGCCGCCATGGTTGGACACGATCAGGGCGTCGGCGCCGGAATCGACGGCCAGTTGCGCGTCCTCGGGGTCCTGGATGCCCTTGAGGATCAGCTTGCCGCCCCAGCGCTTCTTGATCCATTCCACGTCGTTCCACGACAGCGCCGGGTCGAACTGCTTGGAGGTCCATTCGGCCAGCGACCCCATGTTCTCCACGCCCTTGACATGGCCCACGATGTTGCCGAACTGGCGGCGCGGCGTGCCCAGCATGCCCAGTCCCCAGCGCGGCTTGGTCATCATGTTCAGCATGTTGGCGATGGTGAGCTTGGGTGGCGCGGACAGTCCGTTCCTCAGGTCCTTGTGGCGCTGGCCGATGATCTGCAGATCGAGCGTCAGCATCAGCGCGGAGCAGTGCGCCGCCTTGGCCCGGTCGATCAGGCGCTCGATGAAGTCGCGGTCGCGCATCACGTACAGCTGGAACCAGAACGGATGGTTGCCGGTGCCGGCGGCCACGTCCTCGATCGAGCAGATGCTCATGGTGGAGAGCGTGTACGGGATGCCGAACTTCTTGGCGGCGCGCGCGGCGAGGATTTCCCCGTCCGCGCGCTGCATGCCGGTCAAGCCCGTCGGAGCGATGGCCACGGGCATCGCGACGTCCTCGCCGACCATGGTGGTGCGCGTGGTGCGGTTTTCCATGTTGATCGCCACCCGCTGGCGAAACAGGATCCTGCCGAAATCGGCTTCGTTGGCGCGATAGGTGCTCTCGGTCCACGAGCCGGAATCGGCGTAGTCGTAGAACATGCGCGGCACGCGCTTTTGGGCCAGGATGCGCAAGTCCTCGATGTTGGTGATGACGGTCACGGCCGGTCTCCTCTCTCGGTTGTCCGCGAATGCTAGCCGGTTCGCAGCCCGGGTCGCTTGAAGAAATTTGGGGACGGCTGCAAATTTGTTCATCACCGCGCGCGACGGCTGCCGGCCAGGCGCGAGGCCGGCGCCAATGCGCGTGCCCGGGGGCTGTCACTCGGACGGTTGTGGGCGTGCCCTGCCCAAAAGCGTCCCCAACAGCTCCGTCGGGAGCGGAAACACGATGGTGGATCCGCGGTCGCCGGCCACCTGGGTCAGGGTCTGCAGATACCTCAATTGCATGGCTTCGGGCTGCAGCGACAGCATGCGCGCCGCCTCCAGTAGCGCCGCGGCGGCCTGCTTCTCGCCGTCCGCGTGGATCACCTTGGCGCGCCGCTCGCGCTCGGCCTCGGCCTGGCGGGCGATCGCCCGGATCATGGATTCGTTGAGGTCGATGTGCTTGATCTCGACGTTGGTCACCTTGATGCCCCAACCATCGGTCTGCGCGTCGAGAATGCGCTGCACGTCGATGTTCAGGCGTTCGCGCTCGGCCAGCATTTCGTCCAGTTCGTGCTTGCCCAGCACCACCCGCAAGGTGGTCTGGGCCAGCTGGCTGGTCGCCATCAGGAAGTCCTCCACCTGGATGATGGCTTTTTGCGGATCGATCACGCGAAAGAACACCACCGCATTCACCTTGACCGAGACGTTGTCGCGCGAGATGACGTCCTGCGGCGGCACGTCCATCGTCACGACGCGCAAGTCGACCCGCACCATTTTCTGCAGCGCCGGAATGAGCAGCACCAGTCCCGGCCCTTTCACTTTCCAGAAACGGCCGAGCTGGAACACCACGGCCCGTTCGTACTCGCGCAGGATGCGGATCGCGCTGGCCAGCAGGATCAGCAATAGAACCACCAGCGGGAACAGGGCGCCGCCCACTCCGAGGTTGAAGATGCTCATGGGGAACCTCCTTGAGAGACCGATTGCGTGTCGGAGCGCACGTCCAGCGTGAGCCCGCGCAAGCCCACGACGCGGATCCGCTGGCCGGGCGCCAGCGGCTCGCTGCTGGCCACGCGCCAGCGCTCGCCCTGCACCTGAGCCCAGGCTTCGCCTTCGGCGACCTCCAGCACTTCGCCCGGCGAACCCAATAGAATCTCGCGCCCGCTGACGACGGGCCTGCGGTACCCCCTGAGCGCCAGCCCGCCGCCGAGCATGACGATCGCCGCCGAGGCGGCCGCCAGCCCCAGGATCAGCGGCAAGGGAACGCCGAAACCGGGGACCTCCTCGTCGAACAGCAGAATCGCGCCCGCGATGAAGGCGACGATGCCACCGGCGCCCAGGAAGCCGAAGCTTGGCGACAGCAACTCGGCCACCAGCAGCCCCATGCCGAGCAAGAGCAGGGCCAGCGCCGCATAGTTCACGGGCAGGAGCTGCAAGGCGAACAGGCCCAGCAAAAGGCAGATAGCCCCGGTGACGCCCGAGACCCCGTGGCCGGGCGCGGCGAACTCGAAGAACAGGCCGTAAATGCCGATCATCATCAGGATCAGCGCGACGCTCGGATGCGTGATCACGGACAGCAGCTGGTGGCGCCAGTCGGGCAGGTGCACTTCGAAGGCCGCACCGCGGGTTTCGAGCTTCGCGTCGCGCGCCTGCAGGCGCACCGTGCGACCATTGGCCTGCGCCAGCAGGTCGGGCATGTCCTTCGCGACCACGTCGATCACTTTTTCACGCAGGGCCTCGCTCGCCGTGAGGCTGACTGCCTCGCGCACGGCGCGCTCGGCCCAGGCGGCGTTGCGCGCGCGCAGTTGGGCCAGCCCGCGGATGAAGGCGGCTGCGTCGTGGACCTGCTTGGCCGTCATGGCATCCGCGGGCGCATCGGCCGGCGGTGAACTCGCGGGTGCGCCCGGCTTGCCGCTGCGTTTCCTGTCGTCGCCGTCCTTGCCCGACGGCTTGCCTTTGGGCGCGTCGCCATCCTTGCCGGGCGGCTTGCGGTCGGTGCCCGGCAGCCCGATGGCCACCGGTGTTGCCGCGCCGAGGGTCGTGGCCGGCGCCATCGCGGCAATGTGGGCCGCGTAGAGGATGTAGGTGCCCGCGCTGGCGGCGCGCGCGCCCTGCGGGCTGACGTACACCGCGACGGGCACCGGAGCGGCCAGGATCGCCTGGATCACCTGGCGCATCGAGGTGTCGAGGCCCCCTGGCGTATCGAGTTCGATCACCACCAGCGGCGCGCCCGCCTCGCCGGCCTTCTTGATGCCGCGCACCACATAGTCGGCGCTGGCCGGCCCG
>DATMBW010000303.1:0-7548 GCA_035559095.1 Ramlibacter sp. | reverse complement strand
CAGCGAACCGGCGAGGCGCTCGTAAATGAAATCCGACAGAACGGCGGCAGTCTTGGGATCGGCTTGTGGAAACAGCGCCACGGCCTGGCCGATCAATTCGTCCAGCGCCAGCGGCAGATCCTCTTCCATCAGCATTCGCACAATGCCCAGGGCGTGGCGGCGCAGCGCGAATGGATCCTTGTCGCCGGTGGGCAATTGGCCGACCGAAAACAAGCCGGCCAAGGTCTCGAGCTTGTCGGCCAGCGCCACCACGATACCCGTGCGGTTGCGCGGCAGGGCGTCGCCGGCAAAGCGCGGCTTGTAGTGGTCTTCGATGGCGTCGGCGACCTCATGGCCCAGGCCGTCGTTCAGCGCGTAGTAGCGGCCCATGATGCCCTGCAGCTCCGGGAACTCGCCCACCATGTCGGTCAGCAGGTCGGCCTTGGCGAGCTGGGCGGCCTGGTCGGCCCGCGCCGCCAGCGCATCGCTGCCAAGCTGGGCGCCGATCACCCTGGCAATCGCCCGGACGCGCTCGATGCGTTCGCCCTGCGTGCCCAGCTTGTTGTGGTAGACCACCTTGGCCAGTCCGGCCACGCGCGAAGCGAGCGTCTTCTTCCGGTCGTGGTCGAAGAAGAACTTGGCATCGGCCAGCCGCGGCCGCACCACGCGCTCGTTGCCGCCGATCACCGCGCTGGCATCGGCGGGCCGGATGTTGCTCACCACCAGGAACTTGTTGGTCAGTTTTCCGTGCGCGTCGATCAGCGGGAAATATTTCTGGTTGGCCTTCATCGTGAGAATCAGGCATTCCTGCGGCACCTGCAGGAACTCCGTTTCGAATTGGCACACCAGCACGTTGGGGCGCTCGACCAGCGCAGTGACTTCATCGAGCAGCGCCTCGTCCTCGATCGCCCGGGCACTGCCGGCCCTGGCCGCGGCCTGCGCCAATTGCCGAACGATCTCGCCGCGGCGGGCCTCGAAGCTGGCGATCACCGCGCCTTCGGTTTCGAGTGTGGCCGCGTAACTGTCGGCATCTCGCAGCCGCACCGGGTCGACGGCGGCTTCGAAGCGATGGCCGTGCGTGGTATTGCCGGCCTGCAGGCCCAGCACTTCGACCGGCACCACATCGCGACCATGCAGGGCCACGAGCGAATGGGCGGGCCGCACGAACTTGACGTCGGTCCAGCCGTCGGCCAACTGGTAGGTCATCACCTTCGGAATCGGCAGCCTCGCCAGGCTCTCGTTGAGCGCCCGCTGCAGCCCTTCGGCCAGTGTTGCACCCTTGACCGTACTGTCGTAGAACAATGCTTCGGCTTTTCCATCCATGGCCCGCCTGAGGCCCGGCACCGCCGATGCATCGGCACCAAGCGACTGGAGCTTCTTCAGGAGTGCCGGCGTCGCAGCACCGGAGGCATCGAGTCCGACGCTCACCGGCATGAGCTTTTGCGACACGGACTTGTCGGCGGCCTGGGTCGCCACTTGCGTGATGTGCACGGCCAGCCGGCGTGGGGAAGCGAAAGAGGTCAGGTGCGACTGCGGCCAAGCCAGCCCCTGCATCTTCAACTGCTCGAACACGACCCCGGCGAAAGCCTCGCCCAGCTTCTTCAGCGCCTTGGGCGGCAGCTCTTCAACGAACAGTTCGACCAGAAGGTTTTTCGTGGCCATGTCTTTACGCCGCCTTATTCTGCAGGTTCGCCACCCACTCACGCGGCGCCATCGGGAAACCCAGGCGTTCCCGGCTCTCGTAATAACCCTGGGCGACGCCGCGGGCCAGGTTGCGGATGCGGCCGATATACGCCGCGCGTTCCGTGACGCTGATCGCGCCGCGCGCATCCAGCAGGTTGAAGCTGTGCGCGGCCTTGAGCGCCTGCTCATAGGCCGGCAGCGCGAGCTGCTGCTCGATCAGGTGCCTGGCCTGCCTCTCGTGCGCAGCAAAAGCGGTGAACAGGAACTCCACGTCGCTGTGTTCGAAGTTGTAGGCCGACTGCTCTTTTTCGTTCTGCAGGTAGACGTCGCCGTAGCTCAGGCCTTCGGTCCACTTCAGGTCGTAGACGTTGTCCGCCTCCTGCAGGTACATGGCGAGGCGCTCCAGGCCGTAAGTGATCTCGCCGGTGATCGGCTTGCAGTCGATGCCGCCGACCTGCTGGAAATAGGTGAACTGCGTGACCTCCATCCCATTGAGCCAGACTTCCCAGCCCAGGCCCCAGGCGCCCAGCGTGGGATTTTCCCAATCGTCTTCGACAAAGCGGATGTCGTTTTTCTTCAGATCGAACCCCAGCGCTTCGAGCGATCCCAGGTACAGCTCCAGGATGTCGGCCGGTGCCGGCTTGAGCACCACCTGGTATTGGTAGTAGTGCTGCAGGCGGTTCGGGTTTTCGCCATAACGGCCGTCCTTGGGACGGCGGCTGGGCTGGACATACGCGCCCTTCCAGGGCTCGGGACCGAGTGCACGCAGAAACGTGGCGGTGTGCGAGGTGCCCGCGCCGACTTCCATGTCGTAGGGCTGCAGCAGCGCGCAGCCTTGCTGGTCCCAATAGGACGCCAATTTCAGAATGATTTGCTGGAAGGTCAACATGGAGAATTGGAGGGGCGGCGCGGCAAACCGTTGATTTTACGGCTCTGCTGCGCTGTCCCCTGCACTCATCTGCTGCGTCGACCCCGGTGCCGCCACGCCGCCAGAGCGATGATCGCCAGCGCCAACAGCCACCAGGGCCACAGCCCCAGTCGCGACGCCCACCACGCATAGGAGGTGATGGCGGTGCGGCCTTCGACCTCGCCGGCCAGGACGCCGCGGGTGTGCCGCGGCAGGGAATGGGTGACGCGGCCCAGGTGGTCGATGATCACCGTGGCTCCCGTGTTGGTGGCGCGGATCATGGGCCGCTCGAATTCCAGGGCGCGCATGCGGCTGATCTGCAAGTGCTGGTCGATCGCGACCGTGTTGCCGAACCAGGCGATGTTGCTGACGTTGACGAAGATCGTGGGCGCCGTCGCCGGCTGTGCGAACTGCGCGGCCAGCTCTTCGCCGAACAGGTCCTCATAGCAGATGTTGGGCGCCAGGCGCTGCCCGCGCCATTCGAACGGCGGCTGCCCGATCGGGCCGCGGTTGAAATCGCCCAGCGGGATGTGCATCAGTCGGGTGAACCACTTGAACATCGGCGGGATGAATTCGCCGAACGGAACCAGGTGGTGCTTGTCGAAGCGATAGACCTCGCCGCCGGGCTTCAGGCCGATCACCGAGTTGGTATAGCCTTCCTTCATGCCGCCCAGCGGGATGCCGACCAGCGCCGCCTGCCCCCCCTGCGCGAAATGCGCGAGCAGCGCCTCGAAATAACCGCTGGGCAGTTGCTGCGGCAGCATGGGAAGGGCCGTCTCCGGCGCGACCACGAGGCTGGCCGTGCTGCCCCGCAACTGGCGGCCATACCAGTCCAGCGCAACCGGGATGCCGGTGCCGCCCTGGAATTTCTCGTCCTGCGGGATGTTGCCCTGCAGCAGTGCCACCGGCAGGCGCGGCTGGTCGACCGTCACTTGCGGCGGCGCGGCCGCGATATTGCAGGCCGCCAGCAGCCCGCCCACGCCGGCGACCACGGCCCAGTAACGCCAGGAGTTGCGCATGTCCCTGTGCGGCAACAGCGACAGCGCGAAGGCCAGCAGCGCCGCCACGAAACCGATGCCGTGAACGCCCGTGCGTGAAGCGAGGAAGGACAGCGGACCGTCCACATGCGCGTAGCCGACGGCGCCCCAGGGAAAGCCGGTGAACCAGGTGACGCGCAGCAGTTCGGCCAGCAGCCAGAGCGCCGCGAACAGCAGGCCGCGCGACAAGCGGCTCGGGCGGTCCAAGCGGGCAAAGACCGCGCAGGCGGCGGCGTAGTACGCGCCGAGGAACATGGCCAGCGCCAGCACCGCGATGGCGGCCAGTGGCGCGGGCAGTCCGCCATAGACGTGCATGGAGATGAACAGCCACCAGAAGGTGCCGGTCAGCCAGGCAGTGGCGAAAGTCCAGCCCAGCAGTGCGGCGCGCGGCCACGATGGCGCCTGCTGCGCCAGCCATGCCAGCGTGGCGAGCGACAGCAATTGCAGCCACCACTGCGGCTGGCCGCTCCAGGGCGCCGCGATGGACGCGGCCTGTAGCAGGCCGGCCAGCAATGCAATCGCGAAGGCCAGGCGTGCCGACACGGCTAGTCCAGTCGTTTCACTGGACTACCCTGTACTGTCGTCGTCTCTGGCCGGCGACACCTTGAACCACCGCACCGCGCCGCCTTTGGTATGCAGGGCCATGAAATTCAGCCCCGCCAGGGTGAAGTGTTCGCCGCGCTTGGGCACGTGGCCCATCTCGTGGGCGATCAGCCCGCCGATGGTGTCGAATTCCTGGTCGGCGTCGGTGGGCGCCAAGGTCACGCCGAAGGCCTCGGCCACGCGGTCGATGGCCGTGTCGCCGCTGACGCGGTAGGTGCGGTCGGCCAGCCCGAAGATGTCGCCCTCGTCGTCTTCGATGTCGAATTCGTCCTCGATCTCGCCGACGATCTGCTCGAGCACGTCCTCGATGGTGATGAGCCCCGCGATCCGGCCGAACTCGTCGATCACGATCGCCAGGTGGTTGCGGTTGCCGCGGAATTCGCGCAGCAGGTCGTTCAGGCCCTTGGTTTCGGGCACGAACACGGCCGGCCGCAGCAGGGCCCGGATATTGAGCTCCGGCGCGCGCTGCAGCTTCAGCAGGTCCTTGGCCAGCAGGATCCCGATGATGTTTTCGCGGTCGCCCTCGTAGACCGGAAACCGCGAGTGGGCGGTATCGATCACGAGGCCCAGATTCTCGTCGTGCGGCGAGTCGATATTGAGCATGTCCATCCGCGGCGCGGCAACCATCACGTCGCCCGCGGTGAGTTCGGCCATGCGGATGACGCCCTCGAGCATCACGCGCGACTCGGGGCCGATGATGTCGTTGTCTTCGGCGTCGGCCAGGGTTTCTATCAGTTCGGCCTTGGAGTCCGGTCCCGGATGGATGAACTCGGCGATTTTCTGCAGGAAAGTGCGCCTGTCTTCCTTCTCGGAAGCGCGCGCAGGGTGCGGGTCGGACACAGCCTTGGGATGCAGGACGTGCGGTGGTTGGGGGACCAATAGGATAGCGGAAAAGGGGCGGTGGGCCCGCGCCGTCGCCCAGGCAGGTCCCGGCGCGGCTCAGCCGCCGGACTTGTGGCGCGCGTCGCGCACGCCCTGGCGCACTTCCTGAACACCGTTGAGGAAATCCCAGAACGTCTTGGCCTGGACCTTCAGCTTGTAGTCGGTCTGGGCCAGCTGCTCTTCGAACACTTCGCTCACCAGGCTGCTCAACGTGGCAGGCGGCAGGCGCAGGTAGGCGTCGGTTTCGCTGCCCGCGCGCTCCACGGTGGCTCCGGAGTTGCGTGCGATCTTGATCATGGCCGTGTTTTCGCTCAGCGCATGGATGAACAGCAGCTCCACACCCTCGTTGCGCGAATGCATCACGGCGCGGTCGAACAGGCGTGAGCCGTAACCGCGGCCGCGCGCGCTTTTCAAGACGGAAACGCCGAACTCGGCGCAGGCCCTGTGCGCGGGGTCGTGCGAGAACGCCAGATGCGCCATGGCGATCAATTCGAGCTTGCGGTTGTAGATGCCGAAGATTTCGTCGCGGTCGAAATCCAGGCTGCTCACGTAGCGATGAACCTGCTCATCGGTGGCCGCGTAGCCGAACCGCAGATAGCGGTCGTGCTCGTCCAGCGCCAGCAGATGAGCGGCAATGCGGTCCCGGTGGCTGGGCCCCAGGGATCGGATGGGAACGGTCACCTGGGCCTTGGTGACTTCAGTACTTTCTGACATGGCTTCAATTTAAGGGTTTTCACCAGCAAACCCAATACGAATGTGGCCTAACCGGCACGGTTAAGGTAGTTCTACCTAAATCGCGTCCCAGTTTAGAAATGTCAACTGAACTCATGTATTCCATGGTATTAACGCTGGCGTTTGGTCTTTAGGACTACATCGGCACCGCCGTGGCCACCTTCACGCGGTCCAGGACGAAGCCGGTCTTGCAATCCTCTGCGCTGGGGTCCGCCGAGTTTGCGCGCTGGCGCGCAACAAGTCCATCGCGTTGCGCTCGTGGCTTTCGGTCTAGAGTCGGATCATCCCTATGCCCTGCGAGACAGCCCGATGAAACAAGCCACCGCCCGACCCGTCGCCCAGCAAGGTTCGGCCTGGGACAACCCCATGGGCACGGACGGCTTCGAATTCATCGAGTACGCCGCGCCCGATCCTAGGGCCATGGGCCAACTGTTCGAGCGGATGGGCTTTTCGCCCATCGCGAAACACCGCCACAAGAACGTCGTGCTGTACCGCCAGGGCGGCATCAACTTCATCCTCAATGCCGAGCCCGGCTCGTTCGCGCAGCGGTTTGCGCGCCAGCATGGGCCCAGCATCTGCGCCATCGCCTTCCGCGTGCAGGACGCCAAGCTAGCCTATGAGCGCGCGATCGGGCTGGGGGCATGGGGTTACGCGGGCGTCGCGGGACCGGGCGAGCTGAATATTCCGGCGATCAAGGGCATCGGCGACAGCCTTATTTATCTGGTGGACCGCTGGCGTGGCAAGAACGGCGCCCGCGAAGGCGACATCGGCAACATCGGTTTCTACGACGTGGATTTCGAACCGCTGCCCGGGGCCGACTCCCGCGCGGCGCTGAACCCGCCGGGCCATGGCCTGACCTACATCGACCATCTCACGCACAACGTGCACCGCGGCCGCATGAGCGAATGGGCCGACTTCTACGAGCGCCTGTTCAACTTCCGCGAGATCCGCTACTTCGACATCGAAGGCCAGGTGACCGGCGTCAAGAGCAAGGCCATGACCAGCCCGTGCGGCAAGATCCGGATCCCGATCAACGAAGAGGGCAATGAAAAAGCCGGCCAGATCCAGGAATACCTGGACACCTACCACGGCGAGGGCATCCAGCACATCGCACTGGGCTCCAGCAACCTGTTCAACACCGTGGACAAGCTGCGAGCGGCCGGCGTCAAGCTGCTGGACACGATCGACACCTACTACGAGCTGATCGACAAGCGCATCCCCGGCCATGGCGAGGACATCAGCGAGCTGCAAAGGCGCAAGATCCTGGTGGATGGCAAGAAGGGCGCCTTGCTGCTGCAGATCTTCAGCGAAAACCAGCTCGGCCCGATCTTCTTCGAGTTCATCCAGCGCAAGGGCGACGAAGGCTTCGGCGAAGGCAACTTCAAGGCGCTGTTCGAGAGCATCGAACTGGACCAGATGCGCCGCGGCGTGCTGGAAACGAAGGCCAGTGAAGAGAAGCCCGGCTGAAAAACTTGAATTGTCATTGCGCCCCCGGATCTAGTCCGGGGCAGGCCTGATCCGCACGAGTTGTCATCCCGGGCTTGGATGGCGGAGCTCGGGCCGGCGCACTCGAAGCATCCAAATTACAACTTACCGTCTAGAATCCAGCGCAACTCTGGCTCATCGCGGCCAGCTCGGCGCCGGGCCCGGCGCGTACCAAGAAGAAATTCCGCCGGCTTTCTTCCGGCGACGCTGGGGAAAACGGTATGAGCACGATCGACGACG
>DATMBW010000302.1:0-2124 GCA_035559095.1 Ramlibacter sp. | reverse complement strand
GTCTTCAAATGGGGTCGCGGAGGCGTACTTCTTAGATCGGAGAATCTGTGCCCCGGCGCAGCGGCCGCCGGAACAGCGTGAACACTTCGCCCCGCAGCCAACGGTTGGCGGCGTCGGTGTGATGACGCTTGTGCCAGTGTTGCCGGACGGCGAAACGCGATGAGCGGTACGGCAGCGGGTGCACCTCGATGCCAATCCACTGGTGCAGCCGCTCGGCGGCCTCCAGCGGAACCACCGCGATGAGATTGGTGCGCATCAGCACCTCGGCCAGGCTCATGACGTGCTGCACGGTGAGCACCACGCGCCGCTCAATCCCTTCCGCCCGCAGGTCCCGCTCAATGAACCCCTGGCTGCGGGCGCCCGAGTTCAGCACCACGTGCGAAGCGGCCACGAAGCGGCGTCGTGTCAGCCCTTCATCGGGTTATTGGAGCATACTGGCTCGACCTGATCGAGAACGCAAACCAACGTGATGACGAGCCCGCCGCAGACCCGCGGCTCCATTGCCGACTACCTGCGCGAAGCGCAGGCGCGCGGGATTGTTCCTGCTGGGTTCCGTGAGCTCGGCTACGAGCCACTGACCGGCGGCCGCACCGGCGCGCGGGTCATCGCCATCCGGCCGGGCTACGTGCTGAAAGTGTTGCCGCGCAACACCTGGCGGGTCGCGGCCATGGAGGCGCCTGACGCCGGAGAAGGGCCCTTGTGGCTGAGCGGCGCCACACGCGAACTTCCCGCACCGATGGCGTGTCCGACGGTCGACGTGGCGGTCCACGTGGACAACGACGAGTGGTGGATGCTGATGCGCGACGTGTCCGATGGCATCCGCGCGCGCGGGGCCTTCACGGAGCGCGATGAGCGGGTCTTTCTGGCGGCGCTCGCGCGCCTGCACGCGCACTACTGGGACGGGCGCAACGGCCTCGACCGGCTGCCGCTCGCGCCGGTCCGTGGCACCACGACGGCTTTCGCGGAACCGGTGGCCTTCGCTGCCGGGCGCGTGGAGGCACCGGCGGACTGGGTGCCCCAGTGCGTCGCGGACTTCACGCCGCTGAAGATGCTGCTGCCCACGTTCCTCGAGATGCTGGGACCCGCCGATGCCGACTTCTACGTCCAGGTCGCTTCGGACCGCTCATGGCACCGGGAACTCGACAATGCCACGCCGACGCTCAACCACGGTGACCTCCGGCGCGCGAATATCGCTGTTGCAGGCGAGACGGTTGTGCTGATCGACTGGGAGCTCGCGGCGCGCGCGCCTGCCGCCTGCGATCTGCAATGGCATTGGTTTCTGCACTTCTGGGCCTACCCGCCCGGCGACGGCCTTCCGCCCGAAGCCCGTGCGCCGCTGCGCGATTTCTACCTGGCGGAGATCGAGGCGGTGCTGGAACGACCGATCGACCGCGAGGAGTTCAAGCGGACCTGGGATCTGGCGTGGCTGCGAGTCATGTCGATGATCGGGTTCTGCCTGGCGGACGTCCCGGATCCAGCCGCGCCGCAAGCGCGTCAGCGCGCCAAGGCGGCGATTGCGCTTGCCCGCGCAATCCTGGATGCTTGAGCGCGCCACGGCCACAGCGCCAGTGACGAAGAGCTGGGCGCCTTTGACGTAGCCGGGCAGTTCTTGCGGCGGATGTCGAATAAAACCGAACAAGGTACGGCTGAACCGCCGGCTCCGATAAGCACCGGCCAGCCGGCGGCGGCTTGGCGCGCCCCTGCCTTTCTGTTCAGCGCGCGCCTTTTGAAAACCTGAACAGCTTGATGCGCTTTCTTCCCTAGACTGGGGTCACCACACCTCAGCACTTCGGAGGATTCGCCATGACATTCCACGACCCGGCCATCCGGTTGCAAACCCCTGCCGCGAACGGTGATGACCGGTACGGAGCGGTGACGCACGAGGTCATCAACCAGTCGTCCGATTTCGCGAACGTGAACCTCTACACCCTCGACGCGGCTTTGCGTGAAGGCGTCCGTCGCGGCGGCGCGTCCTGGGCCGAGGCCGACCTGGAGCGCTTCGGCGCCCTGGCAGGCAGCGCGGAGTACCTGGAGTGGGGCGACCTGGCCAACAAGCACCTGCCCGAATTCGACACGCATGACCGCTTCGGGCGGCGGATCGACCTGGTGCGCTTCCATCCCGCC
>DATMBW010000301.1:0-4508 GCA_035559095.1 Ramlibacter sp. | reverse complement strand
CCCACGTCCACGCCCCAGGTCGGCTGCGACACGATCAGCAATTTCGGGTTGGCGTCGATCTCGCGCCCGACGATGAACTTCTGGAGGTTGCCGCCCGAGAGCGACTTGGCCGCCGCGTGCGGCCCGCCGGCCTTGACGTTGAAGCGCCCGATGATGCGCCGCGCCTGCTGTTCCAGCGCCATGACATTGATCCAGCCGCTCTTGTGGATGCTCTCGGTGCGCGTGAGCATCAGGTTGTGCGCCAGCCCCAGCGTGGGCACGGCGCCGCGGCCCAGCCGTTCGTCGGGTACGAAATGTACCCCCAGGTGGCGGCGGTGCGCCGGGCCGAAGCGCCCGACCTGCTTGCCGAATACCTGGATCATCGACGCCCGCGCGCGCGGGTCCTCGCCGGACAGCGCGTGGAGCAGTTCCCGCTGGCCGTTGCCCGACACGCCCGCGATGCCGACGACTTCGCCGGCGCGCACTTCCAGCGAAATGCCGTCCAGGTCGACGCCGAACTGGTCTTCGCGCGCCAGGTGCAGGTCCTGCACTTTCAGCACCACCTCGCCGGGCTTGCGGTCGTGGTGCTCGAGTTCCGGCGGCTCGGCGCCGATCATGAGGCGCGACAGCGAGGCGTTCGACTCGTGCTGCGGATTGCACACGCCGGTGACCTTGCCGCCGCGCAGCACGGTGCAGGCCGTGCACAGCTCGCGGATCTCGTGCAATTTGTGGCTGATGTAGAGAATGCTGCAACCCTCGGAGGCCAGCTTCTTGAGGACGATGAACAGCTTTTCCACCGCCTGCGGCGTCAGCACCGAGGTCGGCTCGTCCAGGATCAGCAGTTTCGGATTGGTGAGCAGCGCGCGGATGATTTCGACCCGCTGCATCTCGCCCACGGACAGCGTGTGCACCGGCCGGGCCGGATCGATGTCCAGCCCATATTCGCCGGCCTTGGCCGTGATGCTGTGCGTGACCTGATTGAGCGTGAGGCTCTTCTCCAGGCCCAGCCATACGTTCTCGGCCACCGTGAGCGTGTCGAACAGGCTGAAGTGCTGGAACACCATGCTGATGCCCAGGGCGCGCGCTTCCTGCGGGTTGCGGATGTGCACCGGCTGGCCATTCCACAGCACGTTGCCCTCGTCGGGCTTGACGGCGCCGTAGATGATCTTCATCAGTGTGGACTTGCCCGCGCCGTTCTCCCCCAGCACGGCGTGGATTTCGCCCGGCTGCACAGTGAGCGAGACATCGCTGTTGGCCACCACCGCCGGGTAGCGCTTGGTGACGTGCGCGAGCTGGAGTCTTGGAATGCTCACTTGGGTTTGTCGCCGCGTTCAGTCATACTGGACTTCATGGAAGGCAAGACGATCAGATTCATTCGACGGGGTGAGCTTGTTTCGCTGAGCAATGTACCACCCGAGCGGACGCTGCTGGAAGTGCTGCGCGAAGACCTGGGCGCCACCGGCACCAAGGAAGGTTGCGGCGAGGGCGATTGCGGCGCCTGCACCGTCGTCGTGGGCGAGCTGGCCCAGGATCAGGCCGATGCGGCCATCCGCTACCGCGCCATCAACAGCTGCATCCGGCTGGCGCATTCGGTGGACGGCATGGCGCTATGGACCGCGGAAGACCTGCCGGCCGCCGACGGATCGCTGCACCCGGCCCAGCAGGCGATGGTGCAATTCCACGGCTCGCAATGCGGTTTTTGCACGCCCGGTTTCGTGATGAGCTTGTTCGCCATGTACCAGAACCATGTGCGCCGGGGCCGGTCGATCTCGCGTGCGCTGGCGCAGGAAGAACTCTCGGGCAACCTCTGCCGCTGCACGGGCTACCGGCCGATCCTCCAGGCGGCTCAGCAGATGGAGCGGTTGCCGCCGGTGGCCGTGGATGAGACGAAGCTGCGGCGCCAGCTCAAGTGTCTGCAGGACATGCCGGCTGAGCTTGATTCGGTTCGGCCGGGCCGAACGAAAGTCCCGGCCTACCTGTCGCCCCGTTCGCTGCGCGCCCTGCTCGCCGCCCGCGCAGCCCATCCCCAGGCGCAGATCGTGGCCGGCTGCACCGACGTCGGCCTGTGGGTGACCAAGATGCACATGCAGTTTCCGATGGTGCTCGACGTCACCCAGGTGGAGGAACTGCGGCAGGTGGAGCCATACGACCACCATATCGCCATCGGCGCGGCGGTGACGCTCACCGACGCGTTCGACGCCCTGGTGGCGCAGCGGCCCCAGCTCAAGACCTTCGCCAACCGCTTTGGCGGCCTGCCGGTGCGCAATGCGGGCACGATGGGCGGCAACGTCGCCAACGGTTCGCCGATCGGCGACTCGATGCCGCTGCTGATCGCGCTGCGCGCGAACGTCGTGCTGATGAGTGCGCGCGGTCACCGCGAGATGCCGCTGGAGGATTTCTATACCGGCTATCGCAAGACCGTGCTGGCGGCGGACGAGGTGCTGGCCTGGATCAAGGTGCCGCGGCCCGGCAGCGGCGAGTTCCTGCGCGCCTACAAGATCAGCAAGCGCTACGACGACGACATCTCGGCGGTCTGCCTGGTCCTTGGCATGAACGTCGAGAACAACGTGGTGGCGCAAATCTCCATCGGCGCGGGCGGCGTGGCGCCCACACCGGCGCGTGCGGCCAGGACCGAATCCTTTCTGCTCGGCAAGCCATGGTCGCAGGACACCGCGCTGCGGGCCGCGAACGAGCTGCGCGCCGAATTCCAGCCGATCGCCGACATGCGCGCCTCGGCCGAATACCGCAGCGAGGTGCTGGGCAACCTGGTGCAGCGGTTCTGGCTCGAAAGCCAGGGCATTGAGCGGATCAACCTGGAGCGCGTCATCCCGGACATGGTCGTCCCGGACCCCGGATCGGAGTCCGGGGCAGGCCTGATCCGGGATCCAGTGGATTGCGGGTCAAGCCCGCAATGACAGCGAGTTTCAGCATGAACATGCGCGACAACGAATTCACGGCCGCCACCGGCGGCGGGCCGGGCGGCGTGGCCGATGCGGGTGAGCGCAACTTCGCGCCGGCGACGTGTTCACAACACACGCCGGCATCCGGCGCGCCGGCGAGCGGCGTGGCGCTGCCGCATGAAAGCGCCCGCGCGCACGTAACCGGCAGTGCATCGTACGTGGACGACATCCCCGAAATGAAAGGCACGCTGCACGCCGCGCCGATTCTCTCCACCGTCGCCCATGGCCGCCTGCTGGGCGTGGACACGAAAGCCGCACGCGGCATGCCGGGCGTGCGCGGCGTGGTGCTGGCCGCCGACATCCCGGGCGATCCCGTGCTGGCCACGTTCGTGCACGACGAACCGGTGTTCGCCCGCGACAAGGTCGAACACATCGGGCAGGTCGTCGGCCTGGTGGTGGCGGAAACCGTGATGCAGGCCCGGCGCGCGGCGCGCAAGGTGCAACTGAAGATCGAGACGCTGCCCGCCGTCCTGTCGGCGCGGCAGGCGCATGCGGCGCGAAGCTACGTGCTGCCGCCGGTCACCGTGCGGCGCGGCGAGCCGGAAGCGGCGCTGGCCCACTCCAGGCATCTGTTGGAAGGCCAGCTCGAAGTGGGCGGCCAGGAGCATTTCTACCTGGAAGGCCAGGTGGCTTACGCGCTGCCGCTGGAACAGGAGCAGTGGCGGATCCATTCGAGCACGCAGCATCCCGGCGAGATCCAGCATTGGGTGGCGCACGCCCTGGGCCTGGAGAACAACGCCGTGACGGTGGAATGCCGGCGCATGGGCGGGGGCTTCGGCGGCAAGGAAACGCAAGCCGGCCAGATGGCCGTGTGGGCGGCGCTGGCCGCGCGCAAGTTCGCCCTGCCCGTCAAGCTGCGGCTGGACCGCGACGACGACTTCCTGATCACCGGCAAGCGGCATCCGTTCGCCTACGACTGGCGCGTCGGCTTCGACGACACGGGCCTGGTCACCGCGCTCAAGCTCACCATGCTGGCCAACTGCGGCTTTTCGGCCGACCTGTCCGGGCCGGTGGCCGACCGCGCGGTCTTCCACGCCGACAACGCGTATTTCCTCAGCGACGTCGAGATCGCCTCCTGGCGCTGCAGGACCAACACGCAGAGCCACACCGCCTTCCGCGGCTTCGGCGGACCGCAGGGCGTGATCGTGATCGAGGCGATCCTGGGCGACATCGCGCGGCATCTGGGCCTGGACCCGTTCGACGTGCGCATGCGCAACCTGTACGGTGTCCACGAGCGCAACGTCACGCACTACCAGATGAAAGTGGAGGACAACATCCTGCAGCCGTTGCTATCGAAACTGGAGCAGACCTCGCAGTACCGGCAGCGGCGCGCCGCGATCGCCGCCTGGAACGTGGACAGCCCGGTCATCAAGCGCGGGATCGCCATCACGCCGGTGAAATTCGGCATCAGCTTCACCGCCACTTTCTTCAACCAGGCCGGCGCGCTGGTGCATGTGTACACCGACGGCAGCGTGCAGGTGAACCACGGCGGCACCGAGATGGGCCAGGGCCTGAACACCAAGGTCGCGCAGATCGTGGCCGACGAGCTGGGCGTGCCGTTCGAGCGCG
>DATMBW010000300.1:0-8234 GCA_035559095.1 Ramlibacter sp. | reverse complement strand
CGAAACGCCTCGCCCGATGCCTCCGTTAGCTGCACGCGGCAACGGCTGAACGCTTCGATCCTGGGCGTCTTGACGGCCTGAACGTGCCTGCTATTGGAAGTAACAATAGCGAGTTTGTGTGCTCCGGCAATTCCTCATTCTCGTGGGCACCTGTGTCATGGGGCCGCTCGCCGTAAACCTGGACCTCCGTCACCGTCAGGCGAGTGATGCCGATCGCGCAGAGTGCGTCGACGACGTCGTCGAGGTGCGACGGCCTGATCACTGCGCTGACCCATTTCACGGCTGCCTCCTTTCTGCAATCGGGAAAGCTCCCGTTCAGATGTCGAAGTACAGATAGAACTCCCAGGGATGGGGGCGCAGCCGGACCGGGTCGATCTCCTTCTTGCGCTTGTAATCGATCCAGGTATCGATCACGTCGCGCGTGAATACGTCGCCGGCGGTGAGGAAGCGGTGATCGTTCTCCAGAGCCAACAGCGATTCCTGCAGCGAGGCCGGCACCTGGCGCACGTTTTTCGCTTCTTCCGGCGGCAGGTCATAGATGTTCTTGTCGAGCGGATCTCCGGGCTCGGTCTTGTTCGCGATGCCATCCAGGCCAGCCATCAGCATCGCCGCGAATGCGAGATAGGCGTTGGCCGACGGATCCGGACAGCGGAATTCCACGCGCCTGGCGCTCGGCGAAGACGAGTACATCGGGATGCGCGCGGCGGCGGAACGATTGCGTTGTGACATGGCCAGATTGACGGGCGCCTCGTAGCCCGGCACCAGCCGCTTGTACGAGTTGGTGGTCGGGGCGCAAAAAGCCATCAATGCCGGCGCGTGCGCCAGCAGCCCTCCTATGTACCAGCGGCACATCTGGGAAGTCAGCGCCCATCCGTTCGAATCGTAAAAAAGGTTCTTCTCGCCCTGCCACAGGCTCTGGTGGCAGTGCATGCCGCTTGCGTTGTCCGCGAAGATCGGCTTGGGCATGAACGTGGCGACCTTGTTGTGCCTGCGCGCGACGTTCTTGCACACGTACTTGTAGATCATGACGTTGTCCGCCATGCGCGTGAGCGGCGCGAATCGCATGTCGATCTCGTTCTGTCCCGCGGTCGCGACTTCGTGGTGATGCACCTCGACCTGGACTCCGGCCTGCATCAGCGCGAGCACGATCTCCGAACGGATGTCCTGCAACGTGTCGTGCGGCGGCACGGGAAAGTAACCTTCCTTGAAGCGTGCTTTGTAGCCCAGGTTGCCGCCGCCATACGCGCCTTCGTCGGCGCCCGAGTTCCAATCGCCTTCGGCCGACTCGATGTAGTAGTAGCCGGAATGCTGGTCCTGGCCGAAGCGGATCGAATCGAAGATGAAGAACTCCAGCTCGGGACCGAAGAAGCAGGTCGTCGCGGTCCCCGTGGCCTTCAGGTAGTTCTCGGCCTTCTTCGCGATGAAGCGCGGGTCGCGCGTGTACGGCTTGCCTTCGATGGGATCGTGCACGTCGCAAATCATCGACAAGGTCGGTACCGCGCAGACCGGATCGACGAACGCCGTCGCCGGATCGGGCTTGAGCAGCATGTCCGACTCATGGATTTCCTGGAAGCCCCGGATCGAGGAGCCATCGAAGCCGATGCCCTGGCTGAAGAGATCCTCGTGAATCTCCGGCAGCGCGATCGAGAAGTGCTGCCAGAGCCCCGGCAAGTCCGTGAACTTGAGATCGACGATCTGGATCTGGTGCTTCTCGATCAGCGAGACAACATCCTTGGGGCTCGAAGGCCGCTGGACACGGTAGCTGCCAGGCGCGGAGAACGCGAGTGGTTGAGTTTCCGTAGCGACCTGCCGAGTGGCCATGGCTGCCTCCTGGAAAAGGTTAAGAAGTGCCGCGAGATGGATTCGCCATTGCAGCCTGCTCGATAACCACCGCCGCCTAAAGCATAGGAGCGTGCCGCGGCAAAAGCAATGCCGATCCTTCGTGGTGCTGGACCTTGTGGGTGCTGCAATGCGCAGCGCTCGCATTGCGATCGAACTGAACATCTGACGGTTTGAGCTGGGCCGTGACTGCGCTGGCAGAGCAGACAAGCGGCGATAGCAGACGACACGCGTGTCGAATTCGGCCCGCCTCATTCGTCGTATGGTTGCTTGTCGTTCTGCAACCCAACCGTCAAGGAGGTGCCATGCGATTCATGATTCTTGTCAAGGCTACGGCGGACAGCGAGGCCGGCGTCATGCCCAGCGAGCAACTGCTCGCCGACATGGGCCGTTTCAACGAAGAGCTGGTCAAGGCCGGCGTGATGCAGGCCGGCGAAGGCCTGCACCCCAGCTCGAAGGGCGCCCGGGTGCGCTTCTCGGGCAAGGACCGCAAAGTCATCGACGGACCGTTCGCCGAGACCAAGGAGCTGGTCGCCGGCTTCTGGCTCTGGAAATGCGCCTCGCTGCAGGAGGCGATCGACTGGGTCAAGCGCTGCCCCAACCCGATGCCCGGCGAATCGGAGATCGAGATCCGGCAGATCTTCGAGGCCGAGGATTTCGGCGAGGAGTTCACGCCAAAGCTGCGCGAGCAGGAGGAGCGGCTGCGGGCGGAAATGACGAAACAGAACGCAAAAAAGGGGTGATGCGCGCCGGGCTACCTGGTCGCTTTCTCGACGTAACGCGCCAGCGCCTGGACCTGTGCCTCGGTGAGCTGGGGGAAAGCCGGCATCTGGCCGATGCCATTGCGCAGGGCCTTGGCCACGCGGGCGGCGTCGGGTTTGAGTTCATCCAGCGACGGCCCCACCTGGCCCGTTGCGCCCGCATCCTTGAGCGTGTGGCACAACGCGCAGGGCGGTGTCACCGAGGTGAACAGCTTGCGCCCTTCTTCGTCGGCATGAGCCGATAGCGTGAGACCGCCCAGCGACATGGCAATGGCCGCGGGGCCAAGGGTGCGCCACATCAAACGACGGTGATCGGGAAGGCGTGTGCCCGCCAGCCGCTGTTGAGATAGCCGCCCGCGTTCTCCGGCGTGGCGTCGATCTGCCAGTTGAACTGCGCGTCCTGGGCGCGCGACGCGAGCAGATACTGCCCGGGCTCGAGCCGCACCGGCAGCACGAACTGCCGCCAGGCAAACCGGCCCAGGTCGGGACCCACCAGCCGTGCCTCGCGCCAGGCTTGGCCCCCGTTCAGCGAGACCTCGACTCGCCGCAGCGGCCGGGTCGCGCCCATGGCCACGCCGTGGATCTGGACCCAGCCCGCCTTGACCGGCCCGGCCTCCGGCGCCGGTCCATTGATCCAGGACTTGATGTCCATCTCCCACACCGAGGGATGGCTGGGATCGCCTTTCGCGCCGGGCGGCGAGATGCGATAACCCGTCTTCTGGATCGCCGCGTCGGTTTCGGCCTGCGTGAATGCCAGGCGCTTGATGTACTTGATGTTGTTGATGCCGCTGTAGCCGGGCACCACCAGGCGCAGCGGCCCGCCATGCGCATGCGGAACCGGGTCGCCGTTCATCTCCCAGGCGAGCAAGGCGTCTTCCAAGGCGCGCAGCGGCACGGAGCGTTCGACGATCACGGATTTCGGGTCCAGCCCCGCCGGCAGTGTTTCGCCGCCCGTGCTGGTCATGAACCGCGCTGCCCCGTCGACACCGCCCAGCGCGGCCACCACGCTGCGCACGGGCACTCCGCTCCAGATCACACAGCCGGCCGCTCCGATGGTCCACTTCGTGCCGCTGGGCTTGTCCGCGAAGTAGCCGCGGCCGTTGCCCGAACATTGCAGCACCGTCGCGACGGTTTCGAGACCGATGCTCTTCAGCTCAGCGACCGTGAACGCACGCGGCTGGCCGACACCTTCGACCGTCAGCAGCCAGGCGTCGCGATTGGCGACGATGGCGACATCCGGCGCCGGCAGGTTATTGCGGATATACAGCCGATCGGCCGGCGTGATGACGCTGGTGCCATAGGCAGACCGCCTGGTTTCGATGGTGGTGGCGGTGTGCACGATGAGGTGCTCCGGGTTCTTCCAGGCCACATAGGGCGGCAGATTGGCGCGCGCCGGCGCGCTACCCGATTGCGCTTGTGCCGTTCTCGCGAATCCACCCGCGGCGAGGGCGCCGGCGGCGCCGGCAAGCAAGCTGCGGCGGGCGAAATCCGGATGCGAGTCCATGGTGCTTCTCCCTTGATGCCGAGGCTGCCAACATAGTGCACCCCGGAACGGCTCGCATTCGGGTTTTACCGGGAGGCTGATTTACGGGTAGTAACATGCGCCTGAGTCTTACCGCATGCGCCCGTTTCGGACCTACGGTATCCAGCGCAAGCTCGGCGCTGGAAGCAATAACAAGGAGACATTCATGAAGCGTAGACACGCTCTGACAAGGATCGCGAGCGGCCTCGCCGCAGCGGCTCTGCCCGCGGCCCTGAGGGCGCAAAGCGACAAGCCCGTGGTGATCGTCGTGCCGTATGCGCCGGCGGGCACGACCGACATGCTGGGACGGATGCTGGCCCAGCAGATGGCACCCGTGATCGCGCGACAGATGATCGTCGACAACAAGCCGGGCGCGGGCAGCGGCATCGGCGCGGCCCATGTGGCGCGGTCCGCCCCGGACGGCAGCACCTTGCTGGTGGCTACCAGTACCACGCTGTCCATCAACCCCTGGCTCTACAGGAAGCTCAGCTACGACCCCGCGAAGGACTTCGCGCCCATCGGCATGATTGGCGCGGTGCCGCTGCTCGTGGTTGTCAACGCCGCGACGCCGGTCAAGAGCATTGCCGAACTGGTCGCGCTCTCCAAGTCCAGGCCGGAGGGACTGGCGTACGGATCGGCGGGCAATGGCAGCCCCCATCATCTGGCGGTGGAGATGTTCAAGTCGGCGACAGGCGCGAAGCTGACCCACGTTCCCTACAAGGGCAGCAGCCCGGCGGTCACCGATTTGTTGGGCGGCCAGATCCAGGTCATGTTCAGCGACATTCCTCCGGCGCTTGCCCATGTGCGCTCCGGCAGGCTGCGTGCGCTGGCAGTCACTTCGTCCAGCCGCCAGCCGACCTTTCCGGATGTGCCGACGGTGGCGGAATCGGGCATTCCCGGGACCCAGGGCTTCGAAGGGGTGGCCTGGCAGAGCCTGGTGGCCCCGGCCGGAACGCCCAAAGAGCTCGTGAACCGTTACTCGGACGCGCTTGCCAAGGTGATGGCGCAGCCGGAAGTGCGCGCCAAGCTCGAACAGGATGGATTCGAGCCGGTCGCCCGCAGGATGATGCCCGAGGAGTTGGCCGGCTACATCCGCTCGGAAACGGAGCGCTGGGGGAATGTGATCAAGGCCTCGGGCGTCTCCGTCGACTGAGCGGGCGCAGGCACATCCCACGCGACCGCCGCGAAGGTGCGTGCATCGGCGGGAATTCGGACATCCAACCAAAGGACAAATCAATGTCACTCGTGATTGACGTACACACCCATATGCTCAGCCGTCCCTGGCTGGACATGCTCAAGAAGCACGGCGGGCCGCGCTATACGGTCAAGGAAGCCGGCGGTATTCCAGACGTGATCCATATGGATGGGGCCGCCTTCATGACGCCCATGGCCGGCATGTTCGACTGGGATTTGCGGATCAAGGCCATGGACAAGGGCGGCGTGGACATTTCCGTGGTGTCGCTGACCTGCCCGAGTGTCTACTGGGGCGGCGAGGATACCAGCGCGAGCACTGCCCGCATGATGAACGACGACTTCGCGGCAGCGCAGGCCGCCCATCCCGACCGGATCCGGTGGTATGCCACCTTGCCATGGGAGTACCCGCAAAGCGCGGTGGCCGAACTGGAGCGGGCCGTCGCCAACGGCGCCGTCGGAGTGATGGTGCTCGCCAACATCGTCGGGGCGTCATTGACGGCTCCGCAATTTGCTCCCATCTGGCAAGCCATCGATCGCAAAAAGCTCCCGGTCCTGGTGCATCCCACCGCGCCACCCGGCGTTGGCGAAATGGACATGGCAACGCACAGCCTGACGGCTTCGATCGGCTTCACTTTCGACACTTCGCTGGCCATTGCGCGCTGCATCTCCGACGGCTTCCTGGACCGCTACCCCAACCTCAAGCTCATCGCCAGCCATGGCGGGGGAGCGCTGCCCTACCTGGCGGGCCGGCTCGACATCTGCCACGCCAAGATCCCGGCCTGCTCGGCGCGCACGGCCGACAAGCCGTCCAATTACCTGCGCCGCATCTATGTCGATTCGGTGGTGTTTGCCCAGAACGCGCTGCAGATGTGTGTCGACACCGTCGGCCCCGACAACGTGCTGTACGGGTCGGACTATCCGCACAACATCGGCGATATCACCGGCTGCCTTGGGCGGGTCAATTCGCTGGCTGAAGGTGTGCGGCAGGCCGTGCGGGGCCGCAACGCCCAGCGCATCTTCAACATCACCTGACCGATCGGCCGGTGCGGGTACTGCCGTGATGCCATCCGCATCCCCGAGCGGCCGTCGAACGTTCTGGGTAGGCGCCGGTTGCGCGATCAGCGTGCTGTTGATCTGGACGTCATTCATCCTGATCGCCCGCGTCAGTGCCAAGGGGCATTTGAGCCCGTTCGATATCGCGTTCGTCCGCTTCGCGTTTTCGGGGCTGATCGCGCTGCCCGTGGTGATCTGGCGCGGCCGCTGGCTGCTCGATCAGCTCGCGCCCAGTCCGCGCCTCGCGTTGGCGCGCGCGGCGACGCTCGTCGCGACGGCCGGCATCGGATACTGCTCTTTCGCGTACAGCGGGTTTTTCTTCGCACCGGTGTCGCATGCCGCGGTGCTGCTGCCCGGCTCGTTGCCGCTGTACACCGCGGTTTTCGCCGCGCTGCTGCTGGGGGAACGCTTCCGGCGGGCGCGCTTGATCGGACTGGCGGCCATCGTGGCCGGCAACCTGCTGATCGGAGGCGCGAGCCTGCTGCGGGCCTTCGGCGGTGACGCGACCTGGAAGGGCGATGTGCTGTTTGTCGCCGCTTCGGCGTGTTGGGCCTGGTACAGCGTGCTGTGCCGGCACTGGCGTCTGGGCGCCGTGCCGGCGACCTGCACGATCGCAATCGGCTGTCTGGTGAGCTATGTCCCGCTGTACGCGCTGGCCGCGGCCTCCGGGCTCGTGCCCACGCAGCTGACAAGCGCGCCGTGGTCGGAGATCGCGTTCCAGGCGGTCTACCAGGGAGGCTTGTCGATGCTTGTTGCCGGGGTGGCTTTCACGCAAGTGATCAAGACATTCGGCCCGGTCCGCACGACGATGATCACGGCGCTCGTGCCGGTGCTGGCCACCCTGTCGGCTCTGCCCTTGCTCGGCGAATCGCTGACAGCGGCCGGCGCCGTGGGCCTGGTGTGTGTCACGCTGGGCCTGCTGCTGGGAGTTCGGGCTCAGGCCGCGGCCAACCGGGCCGTCGCGGAACCCCGTGTGCTCGGCGCTTCCCGACTGTAGAACTGCGCTCCGAATAGATAAAGTAACCGCCGCCGACGCTTGCTGCTCCGCAAGCAGGGCCCCCACGCACTACCTTCGCCCAACCAGTGCGCAATATGCCGAGCGAGTGTCCGGCGCTCGGGAACATCAACTCAAGCGTAGGGACCACGGCTGAGCTGCGATAGCGCGAGTTCAGCGTTTGCCTGTTACGCGGGCCCACACTCGGTTGCAAAACGCGCTATAACACTTGCATGAGTGGTTCCCACAGCCAACCAAAGGAGTTCCTCATGAAGACCCTTCGCAAGTCAATAACAGCATCGCTCATCGCAGCGATGGTGATGGCCTCTCTGCCTTCGATGGCCAAGGGTGGAGGTGGAGGTGGAGGTGGAGGTGGAGGTGGAGGTGGTGGTGGTGGCGGAGGAGGTGGTGGTGGCGCGGGTGCAAGCGCAGGGTCGGGTGGTGGTTCCGGCGGCGGCGGTGGCGTTGGCGTTGGTGTTGGCGGTGGCAATGCGGGCGGTAACGGCGGAGGTAACGGCAACGGCGGCGGAAATGCCGGAGGAAATGCCGGAGGAAATGCCGGAGGTAACGGCAACGGCAACGGCGGCGGAAATGCCGGAGGTAACGGCAACGGCAACGGCGGTGGTAATGCTGGAGGTAACGGTAGCGGAAATGCTGGAGGTAATGGCGGCGGCAACGGCGTCGGTAATGCCGGCGGCAACAATGCTGGCGGCATAGGCAACGCCGTTGGGCAAGGCCAGGGCCAAGGTCAAGGTCAAGGTCAAGGTCAAGGTCAAGGTCACGGCCAGGGTCATGGCCAGGGGCATGGCCAAGGACACGGGCACGGATCCGCGAACGCAGCCACACCGGCCACGCCGGCGACACCTGCTAC
>DATMBW010000299.1:0-4887 GCA_035559095.1 Ramlibacter sp. | reverse complement strand
CAAGCTCGGTTCGAACAGCCAGGGGCGTCAGGGACGCCGTTCGCCCCGAGCGGGGCGAGGGGCCCACCCACAAGCTCTCGAACCGCCAATACGAGCAGCTCCTGCGCCAGAACTTCGTCAACGTGCGGCGCGTGCGCGAGTGGCGCGACATCCACAGCCAGCTGCACACCGTCGTCGCGGAGCACAAGTGGCGCCTGAACAGTACGCCGGCCGGGTATGAGGAATTGCACAAGGCGATGCTGGCCGGCCTGTTGGGCAATATCGGCTTCAAGCCGGACGATCCGTCGGCAAGCCCGGGCCAGGCGGAATACCTGGGCGCGCGCGGCATCAAGTTCTATCCCCATCCCGGTGCGCACCTGAGGAAAAAACCGGGGCGCTGGATCGTCTGCGCCGAACTGGTCGAGACGACGCGCCTTTTCGGACGCGGCATTGCCGGCATCGAGCCTCTTTGGATCGAGCAGGTGGCTGGCCACCTGCTCAAGAAGCAGCTGCTCGATCCGCATTGGGAGAAGAAGGCCGCCGACGTGATGTCGCTGGAACGCGCCACGCTTTATGGCCTGGTGATTTACAGCGGCAGGCGGGTGCCGTTCGCGCGCGTGGACATGCAGGGTGCGCGCGAGATCTTCATTCGTGAAGGACTGGTGGCCGGGCAATGGGAAACCGGCCTGCCGTTCCTGGCCGCGAACCGCAAACTCGTCAAGCAGGTCCAGGACCTGGAGCACAAGTCGCGAAGGCAGGACGTGCTGGTGGACGAGGAACTGATCTATGCGTTCTACGACAAGTTCATTCCGCCGGACGTGCACAGCGGCGCCAGTTTCGAACGCTGGTTTCGCGAGGCGAGCCGTTCCACCCCGGCGCTGCTCAAGCTCACGCGCGACGAGCTGATGCGGCACGAAGCGGCGGGCATCACCACCGATACGTTCCCCAGGACCATCCGGTTGGGCGGGGTCGACTGCGCGGCGGCCTACCTGCACGAGCCCGGCGACGTGCGGGACGGCCTCACCGTGACGGTGCCCTTGTTCGTGCTGAACCAGGTGAGTGAGGAGCGGGCGGAGTGGCTGGTGCCGGGCATGCTCAAGGACAAGGTGCAGGCCCTGCTCAAGAGCCTGCCGCAACGGCCGCGTTCGCGGTTCGTGCCGCTGCCCGAATCGGCCGCGCGCCTGGCCACGCAGTTGTCGCAACCGGATGCCTGGGCGGTCGGCTCGCTCACGGACGCCTTGCTCAGGCTCGTGCGGGAAGCCACCAGCCTGGATGTCAAGCGCGCGGATTTCAAGCTGGACATGGTGCCCGCGCACCTGTTCATGAACTTCCGGGTCGCCGACGAACACGGCAGGCAACTGGGAACCGGACGCAACCTGGGCGCACTCAAGGCCGAACTGGGGGCACAGGCGCGGGGCGCGTTCCAGGCTTTGGCCGGAATGAAGGTCGCCTCTGCAGCCTCTGCAGCCGGGGGAGGGCTGGACGGGGGCATTGCCACGGCTCGAGACTCTCGTGCCATCCTTGCTTCCAAGGAGGAAAGGGTAAAGCCCGTGGAAGCCGCCAGCCATACCGCCTGGACTTTCGGAGAGCTGCCCGAATTGATGGAAATCCGCAAGGGCGGCACCAGCCTGATCGGCTTCCCGGCACTGATCGACCGGGGCGAGGCGGTGGCCATCGAGGTGTTCGACGAGCCCGAAGTGGCCGCCGCCAAGCATCGCGCGGGCCTGCGCCGGCTTTTCGCGCTGCAGATCAGGGACGCGCTGAAGTACCTGGAAAAGAACATCCCCGACTTGCAGAAGATGGCAGTGGCGTACATGCCGCTGGGCACGCAGGAAGAGCTGCGCGACCAGATCATCGAGGTGGCGCTCGACCGGGCGTTTCTGCAGCCCCCTTTGCCCGCCAACGAGGGCGACTTCAAGCGCCGGGTCGACGAAGGCCGGGGCCGATTGACGCTCATCGCCAACGAAGTCGCGCGGCTGGGCGCCACCATCCTGGCCGAATACGCGGTGGCGGTGCGCAAGATCCGGGACGCGAGGAACCAGCCTGACGCCACCGCCGACGCGACGGGGCAGCTTGCGCGCCTGGTGCCCAAGCGCTTCATGGCCGTTACGCCCTGGACCCAACTTCAGCATTTCCCCCGTTATCTGAAGGCGATCGCGCTGCGGCTGGACAAGCTGCGGTCCGACCCCGCCCGGGATGCCGCCAGGCTCGCCGAACTCAGGCCGCAGGAGCAGCGTTACTGGCGCCTCGTCGCCGAGCGCAAGGGCGCCGTGGACGAGCGCATGCAGGAATTTCGCTGGTTGCTCGAAGAGTTGCGCGTGAGCTTCTTCGCGCAGGAGCTGCGGACCCCCCAGCCGGTCAGCATCAAGCGGCTGGAAAAACTGTGGAGTCAGCTGAATAGCTGATGCACAGTTTTCAGAGGAGGCTAACGTTTGCCCGCAGGGCACGTTATGCCGGAGCTACAAGCTATGGAGCCAGCTCAATAGCTGAGCCCGCGGATTGCCCTGGTCAGTTGGCGACAGAGCGTAATTGCTGCGCAATTTCTTGATCTGTCCCGCCAGCTTGATCAGGACAGGGCAAAATCGCTACGCAATTCCCGATCTGTCCCGCAAAGGATGGATCTTTCGCCAACCATGGATCGACGCAGTTTCATCGAGTCATGCACGGCAGCGGCGGCGTGCATGACGGCGGCCGCTGCGACCCCGGGATGGGCGGCCAATGCCAAGCCCCGCGCCTACGCCCCGGCGCTGCTGGTGGACGAACACGGCGATCCGCTCAAGGCCTCGACCCTCAAACCCCAGGTCAACTACGTCTTTCACTATCCCTTCGAAGCCACGCCGGTCTTCCTGCTGGACCTGGGCAAGCCCGCACTGCCGCACTCGCTGAACACGAAGAACCGCGATGTTTATGCGTGGCCGGGAGGCGTGGGGCTGCATCGCAGCGTGGTCGCCTACTCGGCGATTTGTGCTCACAAGATGGTGTACCCCACGCGTGAAGTCAGCTTCATCAGTTTCCGCAGGACGCGCGCCCGGCGCGGCGTGCAGGACGCGCTGATTCACTGCTGTGCCGAACACAGCCAGTACGACCCGGCGCGCGGCGCGCAAGTCCTGTCGGGTCCCGCGCCGCAGCCCCTTTGCGCGGTGCTGCTGGCCCATGAGCCCAAGGCCGACACTTTGACCGCGTACGCGACGCTGGGCGGGGAGCTGTTCGAGGATTTCTTCAGGAAATACGAAATGAAGCTCAGCCTCGAAGTCGGCCCCAAGGCAAAGAATCCCGTCGCCGGCGAGGCGGTCGTGCGCGAGTTGGAAAAGTTCTGCCGCAATCAGATTCAGTGCTAGGCAAGAGCGGCTTCAGAGCTTCGCCAGCCGCTCCAGCGCCGTTTGAAGCGTCTGCTCCTTCTTGGCGAAGCAGAAACGCACCACCCGCTGGTCGAAGCCGTCGCCGTAAAAAGCCGACAACGGAATCGCGGCCACGCCGATTTCTGCCGTGAGCCAAAGACAGAACTCGGTGTCGCCCAGCTGGCTGACTTGCGAAATGTCCACACACTGGAAATAGCTGCCCTCGCTGGGCAGGATCCCGAACTTGGTGCGCTTCAGTCCCTCGCGGAAGAGATCGCGCTTGCGCTGGTAGAACGCGGGAAGCTGCAGGTGCTGTCGCGGGTCGGCCATGTAGGCAGCCAGGCCGTGCTGCACCGGCGTGTTGACCGTGAACACGTTGAACTGGTGGACCTTGCGGAACTCGGCGCTCATCGACGCCGGCGCGGCGACGTAGCCGACCTTCCAGCCGGTCACGTGATAGGTCTTGCCGAAACTCGACACGATGAAGGCACGCGCCGCCAGACCGGGGAAGCGCGCGGCGCTCTCGTGCTGCTGCCCGTCGAACACCATGTGCTCGTAAACCTCGTCGCTGATCAGCAACACGTCGGTGGGCGCCAGCAGATCCTGGAGTTTGTGCATGTCCGCGCGTGACCAGACGGTGGCGCTCGGGTTGTGCGGGCTGTTGATGATCAGGGCCCGTGTCCTGGGAGTGATGGCCGCGGCGATCTTGTCGAAGTCGGGGCGAAAGCTCCCCGGAACCAGCGGCACACGAACCACGGTTCCGCCCGCCAGCTCGATGTTGGGCACGTAGCTGTCATAGCACGGCTCCAGCACGATGACTTCGTCCCCGCGCCGGACCACGGCCAGAACGGCGGTGATGATGGCTTGCGTCGCACCGGCCGTGACGGTGATTTCAGATGCGCTGTCGTAGCTGTGCCCGTACATGGCCGAGATCTTGGCGGCGATCGCTTCGCGCAGCGCGGGCACCCCGGTCATGGGCGGATACTGGTTCAATCCCCGGGTCATCGCGTCGGTGACGGCCTGCACCAGGCGCGGATCGCAGTCGAAATCCGGAAAGCCCTGGCCCAGGTTGACGGCCGACTTCTCGGCCGCGAGCGCGGACATAACGGTGAAGATGGTGGTTCCGACGGCGGGCAGCTTGGTCTGAAGCGGGGGAGTGCGTTCGGCGGCGGGGGTCATGTGTTGTCTTGGTCAGGTCCTTGATCTGTCCCACAAGCATGATCAGTTGAGGACAGAGCAAAATTGCCGCGCAATTCTTGATCTGTCCCACAAGATCTTAGTCAGTTGAGGACAGAGCAAAATTGCTGAAGCAATTCTTGATCTGTCCCGCAAGATCTTAGTCAGTTGAGGACAGAGCAAAATTGCTACGCAATTCTTGATCTGTCCCACAAGGTATTAGAGTTCATAGTCGTTCCCATGGCCGCTCATCGCCTTGGCAATCAGGTTGCGGTCGAGCCGGTCGGACAGCAGCTCGGCGAATTTATAAACGAAGTTGCGCAGGTAGGCGCTGCGCTTGAAGGCGACGCGCGCCAGGTTCTGGCCGAACAGGTTGCCCAGCGGACGCACCGCC
>DATMBW010000298.1:0-2265 GCA_035559095.1 Ramlibacter sp. | reverse complement strand
CGCGCCGCGCGATGCGTATACCCAGGCCCTGTTGGCCTGCCGGCCCCGCCTCGACACCCGGCCGCGGCGGATGCCGGTCATCGATGACATCGTGCACAAGCGCCCGGTTCAAACGCAGCAGCGCGCGCCAGTGCCCGCGGGGCCGGCGCTGATCGAAGTGACGGGCCTGGCCAAAGCCTACAGGTTGAAGGAGGGCTTCTTGCGCCACAAGGTCATCGATGCGGTGAAGCCGGCCGACTTCACGCTGCACAAGGGCCGCACGCTCGGGGTGGTCGGCGAATCCGGTTCCGGCAAGACCACCATCGGGATGATGCTCACGCGCCTCACGGACGCCAGCGCCGGGTGCATCATGTTCGAAGGCAGGGACCTGGCGCGGCTGCGCGCTTCGCAGCTGCAGCCGTATCGCCGGCGCATCCAGATCATCTTCCAGAACCCGTACGCCAGCCTGAACCCGCGCTTCACCGTGGGCCAGATCCTGGCCGAGCCCATGCGCATCCACGGCATCGGTGCCGACGAGAACGAACGGGCTCGCCTGGCCCTGGACTGGCTGGACCGCGTCGGGCTGACAGCGCAGGCTTTCGGCAAGTACCCGCACGAATTCTCCGGAGGCCAGCGCCAGCGCATCGCCATCGCGCGCTGCCTCACCCTGCGGCCCGAGGTGATCATCTGCGATGAAAGCGTCAGCGCGCTGGACGTGAGCGTGCAGGCGACGGTGCTGAACCTGCTGTTGGACCTGCAGGAGGAACTGGGCCTGACCTATGTCTTCATCAGCCACGACCTGGCGGTGGTGAAGTACATGGCCGACGACATCCTGGTGATGAACCAGGGCGAGATCGTGGAACGCGGAACCTCCGAGGCGATCTATTCCAACCCGCGCCATCCCTATACCCGGCAGTTGCTGGCGGCGATCCCGCGTGGCTACGCCGGATGACAGCCCAATGACAGGAGGGTTGGGTGAGAGGTTTGTCATTGCGGGCTTGACCCGCAATCCAGGGTGGCGCAGGCGGTGCGCCCTCCGTTGAGATCGATGCCGGGTCAAGCCCGGCATGACAGCCGGGGGGCAGAGGGCGGCGCGCGCGAGGTCTGTCTTTGCGGCCCCGGATCAGGTCCGGGGTTTCAGCACCCGCAATCCATGCCTTGCCCTACTTCAGCGCGAACTCCGGCAGTTTCTTGGCCACCGCCACGTTCTTGAGCGTCGCGTAGATCGGCATGCCGTCCTGGTATTTCGGATAGTCCTCGCCCTGGATCAGCGGCAGCAGGTAGCGCTTGCAGGCCGGGGTGATGCCGAAGCCGTCCTCGGTGATGAAGTTGCGCGGCATGAACTTCTCGACGTTGGCCACTTCCGACAGCGGCGCCACGCCGATCTTGTACTTGTAAGGCGAGTCGCTGATGCGCTCGATCGTGGGCATGATCGCGTTGTGGCCCTTCAGGGCAAGCTGCACGGCCGCCTTGCCCAGCTCGTAGGCCTGCTTCACATCGGTCTTCGAGGCGATATGCCGGGCCGCGCGCTGCAGGTAGTCGGCCACGGCCCAATGGAATTTGTGCCCCTGCGCCTGCTTGACCATGTTGGCCACCACCGGCGCTGCGCCGCCCAGTTGCGCGTGGCCGAATGCATCGCGCGTGCCTTGTTCGGCGATGAACTTGCCGTCGGGGTAATGGCAGCCCTCGGACACGACGACGGTGCAGTACCCGTGCGACTTCACCAGCTCGTCGACCCGCGCGAGGAATTTGGCTTCATCAAATTCGATCTCGGGAAACAGCACGACGACCGGGATGCCGTGGTCGGCGACCAGTCCTCCGGCCGCGGCGATCCAGCCTGCATGCCGGCCCATCACCTCGATGACAAATACCTTGGTCGAGGTCTTGGCCATGGAGCGCACGTCCAGCGAGGCTTCCAGCGTGGAGACCGCCACGTACTTGGCGACCGAGCCGAAGCCGGGGCAGCAATCGGTGATCGGCAGGTCGTTGTCCACGGTCTTGGGAACATGGATCGCCTGGATCGGATAGCCCATGGCTTCCGACAACTGGCTGACCTTGTAGCAGGTGTCGGCCGAGTCCCCGCCGCCGTTGTAGAAGAAGTAGCCGATGTTGTGCGCCTTGAACACCTCGATCAGGCGCTCGTATTCGCGCTTGTTCGCCTCCAGCGACTTGAGCTTGAAGCGGGCCGAACCGAACGCACCGGACGGCGTGGAACGCAGCAGCGCGATGGCGGCCGCGGATTCCCTGCTGGTGTCGATCAGGTCTTCGGTTAGTGCGCCGATGATG
>DATMBW010000297.1:0-2762 GCA_035559095.1 Ramlibacter sp. | reverse complement strand
CTTTTGCCGGCTGTAGACGAGCTTGAAGACCATATACAGGGCGACGTGGTGGCGGCCCCATTGCCGGTGCGGACCTGGGCATCGCCGTACCCGACCCGGACGCCTTTGATTTGCCGACCCAGCCATTGCCTTCTCGCGAGGCGTATCTGCGCTTCGAGCGCACGTATTTTTCCGGTCTGCTGCGCGTCGCCGACGGCAACATTTCGGAGGCGTCGCGCCTTTCCGGCATCGCCTGTCAGAACAATCTACGGCCATCTGGAGCGCGCCGGGATTGTCACAAAAACATGACAGATGTCACTATTTTACTGTGATGACAAACGAACCGGCGACGCAAGCCCCTCCGACGCCGGCCCCCGTTCTCCCCTCCGACGTTCACGTGCCGCCCGAAAAATGCGCGTGGCAGGCGCTTGGCATGCAGCTTGCAGATGCTCACACGTTCAACTCCGACCCCCACCTTTGCCCGGCAGCGGGCAGATAACGTGCCGTCCAGGACCACTGCATTGGGCAGATCCCAACTTTCCTGGAAGGAGTGCGTATGTTTAATAAAACGACCGGTGCCGTTCTTGCAGGTGTGTTGCTTGCGCTGGCGGGGTGTCAATCGGTTCAGAAGGGTGCCGCAACCAGCAGCGCTCCCACCGCCAACACACTGGTGGCCACGAAGGTCGCGAGCGCCCCCGATCCGAATGCCCTTGCGGCTGATCCCGCCTGGGCCGCGGCAAAGCCCCTGTCCGTATCCCTGAGCGACGGCGCCAACTTCGGCGGCAAGGGCCAGACCACCGGCACGCTCAAGGCGGTCTATACGCCAGATACCCTGTACATGCTCGTGCAGTACAACGACCCAACCAATTCAATTCGCCGCGGCCCGTACCAGAAACAGGCGGATGGTTCCTGGAAACAACTCAAGGATCCGGCCGACAAGGGCGGCGACGACAACGTGTACTACGAGGACAAGTGGGCCATGCTGTGGTCCATCAACAACTCGATCAAGGGCTTCGAGGACCAGGGCTGCGCAGTGCTGTGCCACCTGGGCCAGGGCAAGCCCTATGGCAACAAGTACACAGCCAACCCCGGCGAGCTCGGCGACATCTGGCACGCCAAGGGACAACGCACCGTGCCCCTGGGCCTGGTCGACGACCAGTACGTGGACAACACCAGGTATGACCCGAAGGCCAGCCCCAACGCGGGCCGCAAGAACGAGGACCCCGCAAGCGACTACACCCCGATCCCGCTGGTCAACGGCAAGCCGCAGTTCATGAACCGTGATGCCAAAGCCGCCAATGCGGGCGGAGCGTACGGCATCAAGCGCGGCGAGGAAGTGCCGTTTGTCGACAACTTCAAGACCGGCGACGAAGTGGCATCGTTCTTCATGAACGGACTGAAGGACGACCGCGCCGACGTCAAGGTCAAGGAGAACTGGGCCAACGGTGTCCGCACCGCCGTCGTGAGCCGCAAGCTGGTCACGGGCAGCAAGTTCGACGTGCAGTTCAACAACCTGTCGGCGCGCTATCCGTTCGGCTTCGCGGCCTTCGACAATGCGCAGGTACGCCACGCGACGACCGACGACGCGCTGTTCCTGGTATTCGGAAAGTAACCTTCAGCCCGGCGCGGCCGGGGCCGCCCCGTTCAACCGATAGATGAATTCGGGCCTGCTTGTCGGCAGGCCCGAATCATTTGCGCGCACCCGCCAGCAGCGCGCTGGACGCTCAGCGCGAAGTGGCGTTGCGCCTGCGCGTGGCGGCGGCCTTCTTGGCCGATTCGGAGCGCTGGGCCGCCGTGCGCGAGGCCGAGGCGCGGCCGCCCAGCGTTCCGCCTTTCTTCGACGGGCCGGTGTCCATGGCCTTGCCGCGGCCGGAGCCGCTCTGCTTGCCGCCGCCCGTCTCCTTGTTGACGGTGGCCCAGGCGCGGCGTTCGGCCTCGCCCTCGGGAACGCCGCGGCTCTCGTAGCCTTCCTCGATGTGTTCGGCCTGCCGCTTCTGCTTGCCGGTGTAGGAAGATTTGTCACCACGTGGCATGTCGCACCTCCTGAACGAATATGGAAAGTCGTGCCACTCTAGCCCGGGCCTGATGGGCCTGGAGGTAGGAAAACGGCCGCGACCCATGTGGGAGCAGCCGCGCATGCCGAAACGGCGCGGTCGAACTCGGGCGCCACGGACCCTGCTCCAGTTTTCGCCCAGATGTTGCTTCATCGGCCCGGGGAAATCGGCTCGTCCCACGGATAGGACGCTGCCTACATCGTTCTTGCCTTGCGGATGACTGCGCGGCGAGTTTCCCCCGCACGGCCCGGGGCCGACCCCCGCCGCACAGTAGTGGCTGAGCCGCTGGAGGGCTGCGCGTCGTGAGCCTCGACCCCCGGACCGCTGTGGAATTCTGCCTGCTGGCCCTTGCGCTGGGCGCGGCCCTGGTGGTGCGGCCGTGGCGTCTGCTGCGCGCAAGCGCATCGCACCCCGGCCTTGGCACGCCGCTCCTGGCGGCCCTCACGATCCTTCCCTGGCTATGGGCCTGGCCCTCCAGCGCCGGCATGCCGTTTCCGATGCAGTGGTCGGGGGCGGCCCTGGCCGTGCTGGTGTTGGGCTGGCCTCTGGCAGTGCCGGTGCTGGCCATTGCGGGCCTCAGCACGGTCGCGATGTCCGGTGCCCCATGGACCGAGGCGTTGTCCACCACCATCTGGTCGGGCGTGCTGCCAGGCACCTCGGTACTCGTGCTCGGCCATGCCGTGCGCCGGCTGTTCGGCACGCATCCGGCCGTTTACCTGCTGGGCCGTG
>DATMBW010000296.1:0-6381 GCA_035559095.1 Ramlibacter sp. | reverse complement strand
CGGCAAGCCCATCTCGCAGCACCAGATGATCCAGGCCCAGATCGCCGAAATGACGGTTGAACACCAGGCGGCGCAGATGCTGGTGTACCGGGCCGCGTGGCTGAAGGACAACGGCAAGCCAAGCCAGTACGAGACGTCGGTTGCCAAGCTCGCGGCATCGGAGGCGGCAGTGCACGCGGCGAACGAGTGCATGAAGATCTACGGCTCGTTCGGCTTTTCGACCGAGTATCCGGCGGAACGTTTCTACCGCGACGCCAAGTCGCTGCAGGTCGTGGAAGGCACCTCCAACATCCAGAAGATCATCATCTCGGGGATGGCCTGCGGCACGACTCCCAACCGCGCATAGCGGCGTGCGGCAACCAGGATCGCCCGGCGAAATGACCTCGGGCGGCTGACTGACGGACACACGAGGGGTCAGGAACGGGGCGGACCTTCTTTTCCCGCCCCCTGGTCCCCCTCTTGTTAGGGACACAAAGGAACAAGCATGAGACCGTATTTCGAGAAAATGCCCGGCTTCGGCAAGGCGCTGAAGGAAAACCGCATCGCGCGAACCCAGGAGAGCCGTACGCAGCTGGAAGCGCTCGAGGCGCAGATCGCCGCGGCGAAGAAGGCCGTGGAGGAAGTCGGGATCCCAACGGCCAAGATCAACGAGCGCGGTGGACTGACCGTGTGGCAGAGGCTGGAATACCTCGTCGATCCGGGCACCTGGCATCCGCTGCACACGTTATACAACCCGGAAGACAACGAGGAGGGAACGACCAACGTCGTCGACGGGCTCGCCAAGATCTGCGGGCGGTGGGCGGTGGTGATCGGCTTCGACAACAAGGTCCTTGCCGGCGCCTGGATCGCCGGACAGCCCGACAACATCCTGCGTGTGACCAACCTGGCCAAGCGGCTGCACATCCCGCTGGTGTGGCTGGTGAACTGCAGCGGCGTGAAGCTTCCCGACCAGGAGAAGTTCTATGCCGACCGGCGCGGTTCGGGTGCGCCCTTCTATCGTCACGCCGAGCTCGAGCAGGCGGGCATTCCGGTGCTCGCGGGCATCTACGGCACCAATCCGGCCGGCGGCGGCTACCAGGCGATCAGCCCCACGATCCTGATCGCGCACAAGGACGCCAACATTGCAGTGGGCGGGGTCGGCATCGTTTCGGGCATGGCGCCGCAAGGCGGTTTCGATGTCGCCGGGCTGGAGCAACTGATCGCAGCAACGCGCAACATGAAGGACAAGCCGCCGGGCAGCGCCTCCACCCATTACGATGCGACCGGCTTCTTCACCCGCGTCTACGACGAGGAAAAAGGCGTGCTCGACGGGATCAAGGACTACATGCGAATGATCCCGGCGTACGACCCGGCGTTCTTCCGCGTGGCCGCCCCGGCGGAACCGCAGCTTCCAGGGTCGGACCTCTATCACCTGCTGCCCTTCAACCAGAAATCGGACTACTCCTTCGACGACATCCTCGCACGGCTGGTCGATGGGAGCGAGCACATGGAGTTCCGGCCTGACTATGGGCCGGAGGTGTACACCGGCCTGGTCAAGATCGACGGCATGCTGGTCGGCGCCATCGGCAACCGCCAGGGGCTGCTGCCGAAGGGCTATCCGGAATACGCGGATTACCCCGGCATCGGCGGCAAGCTCTACCGCCAGGGCCTGATCAAGATGAACGAGTTCGTGACGCACTGCGCCCGCGACCGCGTCCCGGTGATCTGGTTCCAGGACACGACCGGCATCGATGTAGGCGATATCGCCGAAAAGGCGGAGCTGCTCGGAATCGGGCAATCGCTCGTGTACTCGATCCAGCAGGCCGACGTGCCGATGATGCTGGTGGTGCTGAGAAAGGGCAGCGCCGCCGCGCACTACATCATGGGTGGACCCACCGCCAATCGGCAAAACGCCTTCACGCTGGGAACGGCCGCCACCGAGATCTACGTCATGCACGGCGAGACCGCGGCGGTGGCGACCTACTCGCGCCGCGCGATCAAGGACAAGGATTCGGGCAAGCCGCTCGAGCCGCTGGCCAAGACAATGAATGAAATGGCGCAGCGGTACCTGGACACCTCACGGCCGGCGTACTGCGCCCGCCAGGGTTTCGTCGACGAGATCGTGGAACTGAAGGCGCTGCGCGGCTACCTGAAGGCATTTGCCGGCGCGTCCTACCAGAACCCCAAGTCGATCTGCCCGCGCCACCAGATGCTGCTGCCGCGCATTATCAAGGGGTAGTTACTCGAAGAAATCGCTGCGCGATGCTCCGCGCTGTCTACGTGCCGCTAGCGGAAATGTACGGCGCCGTTCTGCAGCCTTGAAGAACGAGTGCACGCCCAGCCGTGTCCAGAACCATCCAGAAAAATCGCTCCAGCGATTTTTCTGGATGAACTAGATCAGTCCCATGCCCTTGAGCACCGACAGCATCACCGCGGCGGCGACGACCGAGCCGATCTGGCCGCCGGTGTTGACCCCAGCGGCGTGCATGAGCAGGTGGTTCTTCTTGTTGTAAAGCTGCCCCTGAGCCTGGACCACCCGTGCCGCCATGGGGAAGGCGGAGATCCCGGCGGCGCCGATCAGCGGGTTGACCTTGCCGCCGGTCAGTTTGCAGACGATCTTGCCGAACACCACCCCGGCCACAGTGTCCATGCAGATGGCGACGAAACCCATGCCGAAGATCATCAGCGTCGCCGGCTTGAGGAAGGCGTGGCCCTCCATCGTGCCGCCGATGGCCAGCCCCAGGAACAGGGTGACGATGTTGGCGATCTCGTTTTCCGAGGACTTGGTCAGCCGCGCCACCACGCCGCACTCGCGCATGAAGTTGCCCAGCATGATGGTCCCCATGAGGGGCAGCCCCTTCGGGGCAAGCAGTCCCGTGACCACGGTCACGACGACGGGGAACAGCAGTTTGGTCGTGGGGGAGACGCTGCGCGTGATCGCGGCCATCTTGATCACCCGTTCCTCGGGTGTGGTCAGCGCCCGCATGATGCGCGGCTGGATGATCGGCACCAGCGCCATATACGAATACGCCGCCACCGAAATCGGGGCAAGCAGCTGCGGCGCGTACTGCGAGGCGACGTAAATCGCGGTGGGTCCGTCGCAGGCTCCGATGACGGCGATGCTGACGGCCTCCAGCGCCGGGAATCCCAGTGCCAGTGCCACCAGCAGCGTGAAGAAAATGCCGAACTGGCCGGCAGCGCCGAAAAGCATCAGCTTGGGGTTCTCCAGCAGCGGGCCGAAGTCGATCATGGCGCCAATGCCCACGAATATCAGCAGCGGGAACACTTCATTGGCCACGCCCATCTCGTACAGGATCTTCAGGAGGCCGCCCGCCTCGCCCAGGTCCGACAGCGGGAGGTTCACGAGCAAGCACCCGAACCCGATGGGCACGAGCAGCAGCGGCTCCACTTCCTTTTTCACGCCCAGGTAAAGCAAGACAGCGGCGATCACGAGCATGATCACGTTGGGCCCACCTTGGGTGAACAGGTGACTGACCCCGGAGGTCAGTCCATACAGGCCGGTCAGGAGGCTCTCGAACATGTTTAATTCCCCGCCTAGCGAGATCCAGGCAGGGGCAAGGCCCTCCAGATCCCGCGAAAAAAAGTTATGGGAAACCCTGATCGAGCGCAGCGCCCGACCAGGGCTGGCTTGTTATGTCTTTTCCGGGCTGCCGGCTTCAATGACGAGGGGAAAGGTCTTCTTCAGCAGGTCCATGACCAGACCCAGGATCCAGAGCGTCAGGAACGTCCCCCCCATGCCCACGATCATCATCGTGAGTCCGAAGATCCATTTTGCATTGTCCATGTGGTGCTTTCCAAGAGCAGAAGGTCCGGGAACGCGCCGCCGGATTACGCCCGGCGGATTATATTGGGGAAGGAACTACTCGGGCAACACCGCGGTAGCCTCTATTTCGACCTTGGCCCGATCCTCCATCAGGGACTTCACTTCGACGGCGGTCATCGCGGCGTTGTAGGCCCCGATGATTTCGCGGAACGCCTGCCCCACCTCGCGCGAAGCGGCCAGGTACTCGTTCTTGTCGATCACGTACCAGGTCATGCGGACGATGTTGGCCGGGACCCCGCCCGCTTCGCGGAGCACGTCGGCCAGGTTGGTCAGCGCCTGGCGCGCCTGCACGGCGAAATCGTCGCTGTGGAATTGGCCCTGGGCGTCCCAGCCGATCATGCCGGCGATGAACAGCGTCTTGCCGCTGGCGACGACGCCGTTCGCGTAGCCCTTCGGACGCGGCCAGCCCGCGGGGAGAATGACTTTCATATTTTTCCTTGTCCCTCTCACACGCCTTGGGCGAGGTTGGCCTGCTCCAGCGGCGACAGCCCCGCCGCCTGCGCAGCCATCGCCTTCTCGCGCTCCAGGTTGCGCTCCAGTTGCGACTTGGCCGCCCGGTATTGCGTGGGCCACTGCACGTCCATGTAGCCGATCTTGGCAGCCTCCAGCAGGGTCCAGGACGGATTGGCCAGATGCGGCCGCGCCACCGCGCACAGGTCGGCGCGCCCGGCCGCGACGATGCTGTTCACATGGTCGGCCTCCGAAATCGCGCCCACCGCGATGGTGGGGATGCCGGCTTCGTTGCGGACGCGGTCGGCGAACGGCGTCTGGTACATACGGCCGTACACGGGCTTTTGCTGCTTGCTCACCTGGCCCGAGGAGCAGTCGATCATGTCGGCGCCGGCCGCCTTGAATGCCCTGGCGATCTCCACCGCGTCGTCGGGTGTGATGCCCCCCTCGACCCAGTCGTGTGCCGAGATGCGCACCGACATCGGCAGGCCCTGCGGCCAGGCCGCGCGCATCGCGCGGAACACTTCGAGCGGATAGCGCAGTCGGTTTTCGAGCACCCCGCCGTACTCGTCGGTACGCTGGTTGGTCAACGGCGAGATGAAACTCGACAGCAGGTAGCCGTGCGCGCAGTGCAGCTCCAGCCAGTCGAAGCCCGCTTGCGCCGCCAGCCGGGTGCTGTGAACGAAGTCGTCGCGCACGCGGTCCATGTCCTGCCGCGTCATCGCGTGCGACCAGTCGCTGACCCCGTCGAGGTACTGCTGCGGCGACGCTGAAATCAGCGGCCAGTTGCCCTGCGCCAGCGGCTGGTCCTCGCCTTCCCAGGGCACTCGCGTCGAGCCCTTGGCGCCGGCGTGCCCCAGCTGCATGGCGATCTTCGCGTCGGTGTGCGTGTGAACGAAGTCGACGATGCGCTTCCAGCCATCGCGCTGCTCCTCGCTCCACAGGCCGGGACACGCTGGGGTGATGCGAGAGTCCGGGGTCGGACAGGTCATCTCGGCCACCACCATGCCAGCGCCGCCCATGGCGCGTGCGCCCAGGTGCACCAGGTGGTAGTCGGCCGGCACCCCGTCGACGCAGGAATACTGGGCCATCGGCGAGACGACGACGCGGTTCTTCAGCGTGGTGCCGCGCGCCGTGAAAGGCGTGAACATCGGCGGCACCGGCTGCTGCAACGGCGCGCGGTGCACGCCCGACCGCTCGGCGATCCAGTCTTCATAGTGCTCCACATACCCCTTGTCGCGCAGCCGCAGGTTCTCGTGGCTGATGCGCTGGCTGCGCGTGAGCAGCGAATAGGCGAACTGCTCGGGCGGCAGGTGCGCGTAGCGGGCCACGTTCTCGAACCATTCCGTGGAGTTGCGCGCCGCGTTCTGGATGCGCAGCACTTCGACGCTGCGCACGGTTTCATACTCGGCGAGGGCTCGCGTGAGGTCGCCCGAAGACCTGCCGATGCAGCGCGCCAGCTCGATCGCGTCCTCCAGGGCCAGCTTGGTGCCCGAGCCGATCGAGAAGTGCGCCGTGTGGGCCGCGTCCCCCATCAGGACCACCGGCGCGCGGCCGTTGTGATGAACCCAGGTGCGGCACACCACGCGCGGGAACCTGATCCACTGCGCCGAGCCGCGCAGGTGCGCCGCGTTCGACATCAGCCGGTGGCCGTCCAGGTACTTGGCGAACAGTTTCTCGCAAAAGGCGATGGATTCCTCCTTCTCCATCTTGTCCAGCCCGGCCTTGAGCCACACTTCCTCCGGCGCCTCGACGATGAAGGTGGAGGTGTCGCCGTCGAACTGGTAGGCATGGGCCTGGAACCAGCCGTGCTCCGTTTCCTCGATGGCGAACGTGAACGCATCGAACCGCTTGTGGGTGCCCAGCCAGACGAAGCGGCACTTGCGCAGGTCGATGTCGGGCTTGTACGTCGACGCGTACCGGTTGCGGATGCGGCTGTTCAAGCCGTCGCAGGCAATGATGAGGTCGGCATCCGGAAACTGCTCGTCGTCCTTGACGTCGGTTTCGAACACCAGCTTCACCCCCAGCTGTTCGCAGCGCTGCTGCAGGATGTTGAGCAGGCGCTTGCGGCCGATGCCGCAAAAGCCATGGCCGCCCGAGCGGATCCG
>DATMBW010000295.1:0-3808 GCA_035559095.1 Ramlibacter sp. | reverse complement strand
TGGTGGTGTAGTCGACCGTATAGGCGTCGAACCCCTTGGTGTCCGCCGGCGCGTCGGGGGACAGGGCGCCGTCATTGACGGATGTGGCCCGCCGGGTGTCACCGGTCGCGAAATAGGAGGGGGTCCGTCGGCCGGCCGCCGGCGGCCATTGGGCCGTGGCCCCCCATGCCTGTTGCTTCGGTGCGCCCACGCGGTAGTAGTGCACCGGCGGCTCGGACATGATGCCGTTGTCGATGCCCTTGAGCCAGTAGTCGAACCAGCGGTGCGCCTCGGCCGCGTAGTCGAGATCCTTGCCCGTCTTGTCCATTCCGGTGTGGTCGAGCGGCCTCACCGTGAGGCGCTTGGGCACCGTGAGACTGTCGTACCAGTAGAACATGTCCCCCGTGAAGATGTCGTACCAGCCGGTGCTCATGTAGACCGGGACACCCGCGCGATTGATACGCTCGATGAACGGGTAGAGCGACGCGCCTTTCCACGGCATCTTGCCGGCGGGCGTGAGGCTGTCGCGGAAGGCGTATCGCTGGCTGCTGAGGTCGACACGCTCCCTCAGGGTCGCGTTGCGCCGCTCCTCCAGCGCTTGCGCAAGCAGCATTCCCCGCTTGTCGGCATCGACCGGGGTGACAAGCGTTTCGAGGTGGTCGGCCGCCCCGGCGAAAAAGGCCGCGAATGCCTTGTTGAAGACGCCCCCGCGGTACTGGATCGCGTCGTACATCTCGAGCGGGCTCGAAGCCGGGAAGATCGCCTTCAGATGCGAATTGCCGGTGCCGGCCGCGGCGAACTGCACCATGGCCTGGAACGAATCGCCGAACATGCCGATCCTGCCATCCGACCAGGGCCGCCCGGCGATCCAATCCAGGATTTCGTTGGCCTCCCTGGCGTTCGTCTCGAACGCCGGATCGAGCACTCCGAACGAGGCGCCCGTGCCCGGCCTTTCGACGACGATGACGGCGTAGCCGTGCTTGACCAGGCCTTCGAGCCAGCGCGTGCGGGCCAGCGGATCGAAATAGCGGCCGTCACTGGACAGCCAGTAGCGCAGCCGCAGGTAAGTCCGCTCGATCAGGCCAAGCTCGATGAAATCCGAGATGAGGTTCTTGCCGTCCTCATCGAAGATCGTCCAGGTGCGCAAGTAGGGCGTGTACTTGAACAGGACGGGCAGGCGCTCGCTCGCCACTTCGCCTTTGCTGGTCGGCAGGATGAGTTCGTAAGCCAGCCGCGTTCCGTCCGCCATCGTCAGGTAGTCCGACGACCGCCGGGTTCCGTCATAGGCGGCCTGCGAATAACCGCGGTACTCGCCGAACTTCGACACCTGCTCCCGCTCCGGGCGGGCGAACAGGAACAGCGTCAGTGCGACGGCGATGGCGACGACGACGGCATATGCGGTTGTCCTGCCGCTTGGCATTTGCATGGGCCTGGCCTTTGGTCGTTCCGTGGCGACCGCGCCCTTCTTCCTGCTGGAGGGCCGGTCGCCAAGGCAGTCCGGCGGCTACTGGACCGTCAGCTTCCTGGATGCGGCGCTCGCTTTCTTGGGCAGCGCCAGAGTCAGCACGCCGTCGGCGTATTTCGCCTCGGCCTTGCTGTCGTCCACGTCCTCGGCCAGGCTGAAGGTGCGCGAAACGTTTCCGTAGTAGCGTTCGCTGCGCAGGACCTTGTCGCCGTTGCCCTTGGTTTCTTTCTCGCGCTTGACCTCGGCGTCGATCTGCACCACGTTGCCGTCGATGCGCACGTTGATGTCCTCCTTCCTGACGCCGGGAATGTCGGCCTTGACCTCATAGGCGTTGTCCTTTTCGGCGACGTCGATGCGCATCTTCAATGCGGGTGTCTCCGCCTCGAAGCCCACCGGCGCGAAGAAGCGGCGCAGGGCCGATTCGAAGTTGTCGCTGAACGCGGGGTCCAGCACACGAAGGTTGCTCATGATTACCTCGTTGAGTGGATTGCAGAAAAATCACTCCCGGGGACGGCCAGCGATTTGAGCTGCCGTGACATCGGCTTTGCGCCTGTCTTCATTTCCCGAACGCTCCCTGAGAGGTGCCGCGAGCACGCCGTCGAGGGCGGCTCCAGTCAAATTTAGGCGGCCACCGGGAATTCGCCTTGACATGCGGCAAGCTTTGCTGTGCCCGGGGCAAAGGTTTGTCTTTCCCGCTGCGCCTTAAGTACGCGCGCCGGGCGGAATTGATTCCTAAGAACCAGGGATGCGGCGCGCGCCGCGGCGCCGTCGAATCGTCAGGGGATCAGCACGGCCGCGCCACTCACGCGTCCGTCGCGCGCCGCCGCGATCGCGGCGTCGGCGTCGGCCAGCGCAAAGGTCTGCACATGGGTCTGCAGCCGCAGCTCGGCCACCAGGTTGAAGAATGCCTCGCCATCGTGGCGCGTGAGGTTGGCGACCGATTTCAGGACCCGTTCACCCCATAGCAACCGGTAGTCGAAAGCGGGGATGGTGCTCATGTGGATGCCGGCGCAGACCACGGTGCCGCCCTTGTGCACGGCGGCCAGCGCGGTGGGCACCAACGAGCCCACGGGCGCGAAGATCAGTGCCGCGTCCAGCGGCACCGGCGGTGGCTCGTCCGAGCCTGCTGCCCAGACGGCGCCCAGCGACTTCGAGAATGCCTGGGCGGCCGCGTCGCCCGGCCGCGTGAAGGCATAGACCTCCTGGCGGCGTGCCACGGCCACTTGGCAGATGATGTGGGCTGCCGCGCCGAATCCGTACAGGCCGAGGCGCCGCGGCGTTGCCCCGCCTCCGAGCCGCCAGGCGCGAAAGCCGATGAGGCCGGCGCACAGCAGCGGCGCCGCGTGCGCATCGTCGTAACGATCGGGCAGGGCGAAGCAGAAGCGATCGTCGGCCGCCACGTACTCGGCGAATCCTCCGTCGCGGTCGTAGCCCGTGAACACCGGCCGGTCGCAAAGGTTCTCACGATCCATGGCGCAGTACCCGCAACCTCCGCAGGCCTGGCCCAGCCAGGGAATGCCGATGCGCTGCCCGATGGCGAAGCGCTTGGCTTGCGGACCGCGCGCCACCACGTGGCCCACCACTTCGTGCCCCGGCACGATGGCCCGCCGGCGCGGCGGCAACTCGCCGTCCACGATGTGCAGGTCGGTCCGGCAGATTCCGCAGGCCAGGACGCGCACCACGACATCGTGGCCAAGCGCCTGGGGCACCGGCTTTTGCACCGCCAGCAGGTGCCCCCCCGGTTCGCTGACGGCCATCGCGCGCATGAATGCAGGCAACATGACTCCATGGTGCACTCTTTACGGCGCGCGGGTGCGGCATTCACGCTATCGTTGACCTTGCGCAATAACCTCCCGGCCCCCAGTTTGAGACCATGACGGTCATGTCCACTACCGGCTCCCGTGCGGTCGAGCATGAACCGGCCGCGATGGACCAGCCGCTCAAGCTGTGGCTGGCGCGGATCGCCCACGGCATCTCGCCGGCCTCCTTGGGAACGGCCTGGCTGGACTGGTTCCTGCACCTGCTGGTATCGCCCTCCAAGCAGGCCGATCTGGCCGGCAGCGCGTTGCGCAAGGGGTTGCTATGGCACCAGTATGCGGCGCAGGCATGGACGCGGGAGTCCGGCCGCTGGATCGAGCCGTTGCCGCAGGACAAGCGCTTTTCACGCGAAGAATGGGAAGCGCCGCCGTTCAACGCGATGAGCCAGGCTTTCCTGCTGCAGCAGCAATGGTGGAACGAGGCCATGACGGGGGTGCGCGGCGTTTCCAGGCATCACGAGGAATTGGCTGACTTCACGGCGCGCCAATGGCTGGACATCGGGTCGCCTTCCAATTTCATCGCCACCAATCCGCAGGTGCTCAACGA
>DATMBW010000294.1:0-3542 GCA_035559095.1 Ramlibacter sp. | reverse complement strand
GGGAGTCAGATGAGTCAAGCACGCCCCGGAGGGACCCAGGCGGCAAAACAGCAACGCTTGCAAGCCGCCGGACTGCCTGATCTGGTCAATCGGCTGGCGCAGGAACTGTCCGAAGCCCGGCGGTCGCTGGCCGCCGCCACCCAGAAGCTGAGCGCCACCAGCCGCACCCTGGAGAGCCGCACGCACGAGCTGACCGAGGCACGCGCCGCGCTGGCCCTGCTGCTGGCCACGCTCGATTCCACCACCGACGGCATCCTGGCCATGGGCTATTTCGGCCGCGCCATGCACTACAACACCCGCTTCATCGAAATGTGGCGCATCCCGGCGGACAAGCTCGCCACGCTCAACGACGCGGCCTTGCTGGCGATGCAGATGGCGCAGGTGAAGGACCCGCAGCGTTTCCTGGCGGACGCGCAGGATCAGAAAGCCCATCCCGACGCCGAAAAACTCACCATCATCGAGATGACCGACGGTCGCATTCTCGAATGCCACGTGATGCCCCAGCGCCTGCGCGGCAAACGGGTCGGCTCGGTCACCAGTTTCCGCGACGTGACGGAACAGGAGCGGCTGGAGCGCGTGATCTCGGCGCTCGAGGCCGACCTGCCGCGCGAAGTGGCCGAGGCCAAAGCCTCTAGCTACTGAGGAATCCATCCCACACCAGCTTGCAGCCGGTCAGGAGCATGCCCGCATAAATCAGGCGGTAGAACAGCAAGGGCCGAATGCGGTGCGCCAGCCGGACGCCGGCCATGACGCCGATAGGCGCGAACGGAAGCAGGGCCAGCGACGTGACCATGTTGCGAAGGTCCAGCAGTCCCAGCCATGCGTACGGGATCCACTTGCTGAGGTTCACCACGAAGAAGAACGACGCCATCGTGGCGGTAAACACCAGCGGCGGCAGCCGCATCGGGATGACGTAGGCATTGATCGGCGGGCCGCCCGCGTGTGACACGAAACTCGTGAAGCCCGAGGTGATCGTCAGCAGGGCGCCCAACCACCGCGGCGGGTGGGGGCTGTCGGGCCGCGGCGGAAACAGCAGGCGCTGCGCCAGGAAAATGAGCGTGCTCACACCCACCAGGCCCGCCACCAGCCTTGCATCGAGGAGCTTGAACGTGAGCGCCCCGAGCACGATGCCGACCAACCCGAGCGGCACCAGGAACCCGATGAGCTTCAAATCGAAATGCCTGCGAAAAGCGGCCAGCCCCATCACGTCGATCAGGAACAGGATGGGCATCATGATCGCGGCCGCCTGCGGCACCGTGACCGCCAGCGCCATCAAGGGCACCGCCAGCGAGCCGAAGCCCGAGCCGAAGCCGCTCTTGCTGATGCCCATGAGCAGGACGGCCGGGATGGCGACAGCGTAGAAATACGGGTCGGTGATGAGCGGGAGGTCCAAGGCGGTCAAGGCGGTCAGGGCTGGCTGTGGCGCGTTCGGCGCGGAGCCTGATTCTGGCATTGTGCTTTTTGGCTGACGCGCTTGTGCGGTGTCGGCTGATGCCGGCCAGCGCTGCGCGCCCACATGCTGCGGTCAGGCGCGGTTTGCCGCGCAGGAGCAGATGCCATGAATGCAAGAGCAGTCCGATGCGCTGTCGCCGGTGCGGCGGTCTGGCTGGCGTGGCCGGACGTGGCGCAGGCCCAGCCTTCCGACTGCCGTGTCGCCGAGCTGCCGACCCATCCGCTGGCCCAGCGCGGGGAGACGTTGATGTGGTTCGAGCAAATGCCCGAGGGTTGCCTCAAGTCGCTGTTCATGGAATGCGCCGAGGCGGCAAACGAGCGGTTCCTCGACCTCGGCAGCGCCGCGATCTGCTCGATTGGCTACGAGGCCTTGTTGAGACAGGGATTCGGTGGCGATTTCCATGCCCTGATCGCCTGGTGGCGCCGCGAACGCGAGGCGGAAGCCACCGATTGACTGCAGTCCGCAGCCTGGTGTGCGCCCCACGCCCGCGGAGTGCGAAGAGGTCAGCCGCATCATCATGGATGAACTCGTGCGCGGCGACGCTGGCGCGCGCCGCGCTGCGGCGCGCGGTGCGGGAGGTCGCTGCGCCGAGGCCTGAAGGTCGGCGCGAGCGGTCCTGCGCTCAGACCTTTTCGAGGATCACGGCGATGCCCTGCCCCACGCCGATGCACATCGTGCACAACGCGAAGCGGCCGCCGGTTCTGTGCAGCTGGTTCACCGCCGTGGTGGCAAGACGCGCGCCCGAGGCGCCGAGCGGGTGGCCCAGCGCGATCGCGCCGCCGTTGGGATTGACGCGCGGATCGTCGTCCTTCAGGCCCAGCAGGCGCAACACCGCCAGGCCTTGCGCGGCGAAGGCTTCGTTGAGTTCGATCACGTCGATCTGCTCGAGCTTCAGACCGGTCAGCGCCAGCACCTTTTGAGTCGCGGGCGCCGGGCCGACGCCCATGACGCGCGGCGCCACGCCCGCGGTAGCCATGCCCACCACGCGCGCCTTGGGCGTGAGACCGTGCTTGGCCGCCGAGGATTCGTCCGCCAGCAACAGCGCGCAGGCACCGTCATTCACACCGCTCGCATTGCCGGCCGTCACGGTGCCGTCGGGGCGAACGATCGGCTTGAGTTTGGCCAGGGCTTCCAGGCTGGTTTCACGCGGATGCTCGTCCTTGTCCACGACGATGGGCTCGCCCTTCTTCTGGGCCAGGGTGACGGGCGTGATCTCGCCCGCGAAGAACCCCGCCTTCTGCGCAGCCACCGCCTTGAGCTGGGAGGCCAGGCCCATGCGGTCCTGCGCCTCGCGCTCGATCTTGTATTCGACAGCGACGTTTTCCGCCGTCTCTGGCATCGCGTCGACGCCGTACTTCTCTTTCATCAGCTTGTTGACGAAACGCCAACCGATGGTCGTGTCATAGACCGCGTTGGTGCGGCTGAAAGCGCTGTCCGCCTTGGGCATGACGAAAGGCGCCCGGCTCATGCTTTCGACGCCGCCGGCGATCATCAGTGTCGCCTCGCCGGCCTTGATGGCGCGCGCGGCCGTGCCCACGGCATCCAGGCCCGAGCCGCAAAGCCGATTGATGGTCGCGCCTGGCAGGTCCGTGGGCAGGCCCGCGAGCAGGCTGGCCATGTGGCCCACATTGCGGTTGTCTTCGCCCGCCTGGTTGGCGCAGCCGAAGATGAGGTCCGTAACGGCCTGCCAGTCCACGCCCGGGTTGCGCGCCATCAGGGCCTTGAGCGGAATCGCGGCCAGGTCGTCGGTGCGCACCGAGGACAGGGCGCCGCCGTAGCGGCCGAAGGGGGTGCGGATGGCGTCGCAGATGAACGCTTGTTTGGTCATGGTGTGCTCCTGTTGATCGGCAAGCCGATAAGTTGTTCGAGTGCCGCATGGCCCAGACCTTCGACCATGTCGACGAGTTTGAGGCCCTGCGGCGTGAAATCTAGGGTGGCCAGATCGCCGTAGATGCGCTGGACGCACCCGATGGCGGTCAACGGATAGGTGCAGCGCTCCACGAACTTGCTTTCGCCCTTCCTGGCCAGCAGGTCCATTGTGGCGCCATCGGGTCCGTCATGCAGCGCCTGCGCTCGAGGGCGCTATCTT
>DATMBW010000293.1:0-5124 GCA_035559095.1 Ramlibacter sp. | reverse complement strand
GTCGTTCGATACCTGGAACGCCGTCGCGTAGTCGAGCGTGTCCAGCTGCCTCTTGATCGCCTCGTTGATGGGCTTGCGGTTGTGGCCGGCCCCCGCGCACCAGAGGCTGGAGATGCCGTCGATCACTTTCCTGCCGTCGTGCGTGGTGAAGTGCATGCCGTCGGCCGCGACGAACACCCGGGGGTCCTTGCGGAACTGGCGGTTGGGGGTGAAGGGCAACCAGTGGTTGTCCATGGAAAAGTCGCTATAGGCCATGGCAAGCGTCCCGTGCGTGCTGAAGAAAAGGCATTTTGGCACCGCCCCGCCTCGCGGGCGGAACCAAGGTCGCTCCTGCGACAATTCACCCTCTATGAACCGAGCTTACATCCTGACCCTGTCCTGCCCCGACCGACCGGGCATCGTGCACGCCGTGTCCGGTTTCCTGCTGGAGCGCGGCGGCAACATTGAAGAAGCCGCCCAGTACAACGATCACGACACGGGCCTGTTTTTCATGCGGGTCCAGTTCGCGTGCGACCAACTGACGTTCGAGGATCTGAAAGTCCAGCTGAAATTCTTCTCCGAACCGTTCCGGATGGCCTTGAAACTGCATGCGACGCACCAGCCGATGCGCACCGTGATCCTGGTCAGCAAGGAAGGCCACTGCCTGAACGACCTGCTGTTCCGCTGGAAGAGCGGCCTGCTGCCGGTGGAGATCGCCGCGATCGTCTCCAATCACCGCGATTTCTACCAGCTCGCGGCCAGCTATAACGTGCCGTTCCACCATATGCCGGTCACCGCGGCCACCAAGGCCCAGGTCGAGGCGCGGCAGTTCGAGGTCATCGAAGCCGAAGGCGCGGAGCTGGTGGTGCTGGCACGTTACATGCAAATCCTTTCGGACGACCTGTGCGGCAAGCTTGCCGGCCGCGCGATCAACATCCATCACAGCTTCCTGCCCAGCTTCAAGGGCGCCAAACCGTACTACCAGGCGCACGACCGCGGCGTTAAGCTGATTGGCGCGACGGCGCACTATGTCACAGCGCACCTCGACGAAGGCCCCATCATCGAGCAGGACGTGGCACGGGTCGACCACAGTGCCACGGTGGACGACCTCACGGCCCAGGGCCGCGACACGGAAAGCCAGGTGCTGGCCCGCGCGGTGAAATGGCACAGCGAGCACCGCGTGCTGATCAACGGCCACAAGACCGTGATTTTCAAGTGACGAGCCGAACGAAGCGCAGCCTCGTCATCCCGGACCCCGGATCGGGTCCGGGGCAGGCTCTGATCCGGGATCCATGGATTGCGGATCAAGTCCGCAATGACAATCCCCCATGACCGCGCGCATTCCGCCCATCCAATGCCTGCTGACTTTCGAGGCCCTGGCGCGGTTGCGCTCGGTCACGCTGGCGGCCGAGGAACTGTGCGTGACGCCCAGCGCGGTGAGCCACCGGGTCAAGCAGCTCGAGCAGATCATCGGCACCAAGCTGTTCGGGCGCTCCGACTTTTCGCTCACCACCGAAGGCAGCGAATACCTGGCGCACGTGCGCGAGGGCCTCAGCATTCTCGAGCGGTTTCCCGGCAGGGAGGGCCTTCAGGGCAAGCGCAAGCTGCGGGTGGCCGTGACGCCGACTTTTGCCCGCTCGATCCTGATGCCGCGGCTGCGCGGCTTCATCGAAGCCTACCCCGAGATCGACCTGACGTTGCAGGTGTCCATTCCGCTGCTGGATGTGGTCGCGGAAGACGCGGACCTGATGATCCGCTTCGGCACCGGCCGCTATGCCGACGTCGAGCATGCGTGCCTGATGACCGACGAGGTCACCCCGCTCGCCGCGCCCAGCTACATCCGGGACAACGGGCCCTTCGACACCATCGAGGAGCTGCTCGATGCCAAGCTCCTGAAGAGCCCGCTGGAACCATGGCGCACGTGGTTCCTGGCCCATGGCGTCGACGCGGGCGAGCCGGCGGAGGGTTCGTCGTTCAACGACATCGGCCTCATGTGCGAAGCCGCGGCGCAGGGCCTGGGAATCGCGCTGGTGCGCCTGAAGCTGGGCCAGTCGTGGCTGGACAATGGCACGCTGGAGCGGATTTCCGACCGCAACGTGCCCAGCCCGCATGCGCATTACCTGTGCTGGCGCACGGGCACCATGGACCGCTGGGAATGCGCCGCTTTCGCGGAGTGGCTGAAGAAGAGCGTCTGAAAAGAAGAATGGGTGCGTGGTTTCCCACGCACCCATTCTGTTTGTCGCGCCGCCCTTGGCCGCGGCGCGTCCGTCCCGCCTTTTAGTGTTTGGTCGCCGTGATGATCTGGAAGTTGCCGAAGAAGAAGGTCGTGCGTTCGACCGTCCAGCCGCCCATCTCCTGCAGCAGCAGCATCGGGTCATGTGAATCCCAGAGCGCCAGGCCCAGGGGCTCGAACACCTTGAAGTAGGTCCAGCTCAGGGCGCGCAGCACCCACAGTTCGGGCTTGTGGAACTCGCCGAGGTACAGCTTGCCGCCGGGCCTGAGCATTCGGCCGGCTTCGCTCAGGGCTTGCGCCTTGAGGTGATGCGGCAGTTCGTGCAGCAGGAAGAACATGACGTTGGCATCGACCGAGCCTTCTTCCTGCTTCATTGCCGTGGCGTTGTCCTCGACGTACTGGATCTTTCCCGCATACCGGCTGAGTTTGCTCTTGGCGTGGACCAGTTCGTTCTTGATGATGTCGGCGATGAGGATCCGCTCGGCGCCCGATTGCAGCGACGCCTCCACCACGCGGGGAATCACGTTGCCGAAGGCGCAGGAGGTGACCAGCACTTTCTTGTTGCGAAGGTCGGTCGCCCTCAGCCCGGCGACGATTTTCGAAACGAGGCGGGGATACTGGAACAGCAGGATCGCCGAAATGATGGGCTGGAAATCGACCAGTTTGATCAGGCCCATGTTCGAATAGATCGGGTACACATGCGCGCTCTCGCTGCCTGAACCCGCCAGGCCGCGGACGATCAGCGCACCGCGCGTAACCACGAAGAAGAACAGTCCGGTGGCGGCCAACATGAAAAACAGGCCGAAAGCCGCGTTACCCATCCAGGTATTCATTGTTCCGACTCCTTATTCAGCTGCGTTCGTGTCATCTAGTCATGACATCGTGCCAGCGGCGGATTGGCCGCCAGTTGATGTAGCGCAGAGCGGACGATCGGAAGTTTCCTATCTTCGCCCTTGGCGGGCGGCGAAGGACTGGGTCCTTTTTTCAGCTTCACCATGCAAAAAGCTCATGCCGTGGGCGGCCGGATGCCCTAAAGTGCATCCATGAATGCCGCCTCGGAGCCTTCCCTGCTTGCCCGCGCCGAACGCCAGGCGCAGGTGGTGCGTGGGCTGCAGGCCGTTTTGCCGGCCGAGGCCTTGCTCTGGCATGCCGAAGACACCACGCCCTACGAGTGCGACGGTCTGACCGCCTACCGTCAAAGGCCGTTAGTGGTCACTCTTCCCGAAACCGAGGCCCAGGTCCAGGCCGTGCTGCGCATCTGCCATGCACTGGATGTCCCGGTCGTGGCGCGCGGAGCGGGGACCGGCCTGTCCGGGGGCGCCATGCCGCACGCGCTGGGCGTCACGCTCTCGCTGGCCCGCTTCAACCGGATCCTCAAGGTCGACCCGGCGGCCCGCACCGCCCTCGTGCAGTGCGGCGTGCGCAATCTGGCGATCAGCGAAGCGGCCTCGTCCCATGGCCTGTATTACGCGCCCGATCCTTCGAGCCAGATCGCGTGCACCATCGGCGGCAACGTCGCCGAGAACTCCGGCGGCGTGCACTGCCTGAAGTACGGCTTGACCCTGCACAACGTGGTCAAGGTGCGCGGCTTCACCGTGGAAGGTGAACCCGTGACGTTCGGCAGCGACGCGCTGGACTGCGCCGGCTACGACCTGCTCAGCGTCATCGTCGGCAGCGAAGGCATGCTGGCCGTGATCACCGAGGTCACCGTCAAGCTGGTCCCCAAGCCGCTGCTGGCGCGCTGCATCATGGCCAGCTTCGACGACGTGCGCAAGGCCGGCGACGCCGTCGCGGCCGTGATCGCCGCCGGCATCATTCCGGCAGGCCTGGAAATGATGGACAAGCCGATGACCGCGGCCGTGGAGGATTTCGTCCATGCCGGCTACGACCTGACGGCGCAGGCCATCCTTCTGTGCGAGAGCGACGGCACGCCCGAGGAAGTGCAGGAAGAAGTCGGCCGCATGAGCGAAGTGCTGCGAGCCAACGGCGCCACGGCCATCGCCGTCAGCCGCGACGAAGCCGAGCGGCTGAAGTTCTGGAGCGGGCGCAAGAACGCTTTCCCGGCTTCGGGGCGCCTGAGCCCGGACTACATGTGCATGGATTCCACGATTCCGCGCAAGCGCCTGGCCGACATCCTGCTGGCGATCCAGCAGATGGAAAAGAAATACAAGCTGCGCTGCGCCAACGTGTTCCATGCCGGGGACGGCAACCTGCACCCGCTGATCCTCTTCGACGCCAATGACGCCGACCAGTTGCACCGTGCCGAACTGTTCGGCGCCGAGATCCTGGAAACCAGCGTGGCGATGGGCGGCACCGTGACCGGTGAACATGGCGTCGGCGTGGAAAAGCTCAATTCGATGTGCGTGCAGTTCAGTCCCGCCGAATGCGAGCAGATGTTCGGGGTCAAGCGCGCCTTCGACGGCAAGGGGCTGCTCAATCCGGGCAAGGCGATCCCCACGCTGAACCGCTGCGCCGAATACGGGAAGATGCTGGTGCGCGGCGGCCGGCTCGCGCGGCCGGATCTGCCGCGGTTCTAGTGTCCAGCCGCGGCCGGCAGTCAGGCCGTTAGCGCCGGCACTGGCTGTCGTCCACCAGGTTGTCCGCGGCGAGCTTCTTGTCCTGCGCCTGTTTTTCCGCTTCCTTCGTGAACAGCGTGAGGAAAATGGGCACCGGGTCTTCGGGTGGAGGCAGGCTCGGGTCGCCGACGATGAGTTTCATCTGGTCGAGCGCGGATAGCCGCGCTGGCGTGGGTGCCGGTGTGGGTGCTGGCGTCGGCGCGGGCGTCGGTGCCGGAGTGGGCGCCGGTGTGGGAGCCGGTGTAGGTTCGGGTGTCGGTGCTGGCGTGGGTGCTGGCGTGGGTGCCGGCGTAGGCGCAGGGGTAGGCGCAGGGGTAGGAGCCGGCGTGGGCTCGG
>DATMBW010000292.1:0-23128 GCA_035559095.1 Ramlibacter sp. | reverse complement strand
GGCAAGCCGCTACGTGATGTGGAGGTCGTTTTGTGAGCCACCACGCACCCCCGAACTCATTGAAACCACTCGTCTTTCATTTCAAACGGCACTCGATCAACGTTCAGGAGTTGTGCGCACTGGGCTTCCGCCGAGGGCAGTTCCCACTGGAAGTAGTAGTGCGCGGCTTGCAGCTTCCCGCGGTAGTAGCCTGAATCAGGCCCGTCCGGCGCATCGTCCAGCGCCCTGGCTGCCACAACGGCTTGCTTGAGCCACATCCAGGCGGCCGTGATGCGTCCGAACGCATCGAGGTAAAGCGTGGCATTGGCCAATGCGAGGTCCGGGTCCCGCCGGTGCAGCTCACCCAGGGCAGTGGTGGCAACTTTGAGTTGGGTCAACGCATCGCCCAAGGCGTCTGCTCGCGCTTGCAGCCCGGGATGTTCGCGCGCGAGCGCCATGTCCTTCCCGATCGCAGTGCAGAACAGCTCGAAGGCGGCACCGTTATGCATCAGCACCTTGCGCCCCAGCAGGTCCAGGCCGTGGATGGCTTCCGCGCCCTCATGGATCGGGTTGAGCCGCTGGTCGCGGTAGAGCTGCTCCAACGGGTACTCGCGCGTATAGCCTGCGCCACCCAGGACCTGCACCGCCATTTCATTCGAACAGCACCCATACTTCGCCGGCCACGACTTCACGACCGGCGTAAGGATGTCGAGCAACAGGCGAGCCGACTTGCGCATAGCCATGTCGGGATGGGTATGCTGATCCTCGAACAAGGAGCTGGCGTACAGGCATAGCGCGAGCGCGCCTTCGGCATAGGACTTTTGCGCGAGGAGCAAGCGCCGCACGTCGGCATGCTCGACCAGTTTCACCTGCGGCGAAAGAGGATCGTTGCAGGACGGAAGTCGTCCCTGCGGACGCTCGCGTGCGTAAGCGAGCGATTCGGAAAAACCGCGGTACGCAATGCAGGCGGCGATCAGGCCGACGCCGATGCGGGCCTCGTTCATCATCTGGAACATGTGGGACAGCCCGCGATTCGCCTCGCCGAGCAGGTACCCGACCGCGCCGCCGTTCTCGCCGAACGACAACACGGTCGAGGTCGTGTTACGCCAACCCATTTTGTGAAGAAGGCCGGCGGCGGCGACATCGTTGCGTTTGCCGGGCGTTCCGTCCTCTTTGGCCAGGTACTTGGGTACGAGAAACAACGAGATACCGGCAGCTCCTGCGGGCGCGCCCTGGACCCGTGCCAAAACCATGTGAACGATGTTGTCCGTGATGTTCTGGTCGCCCCCGGAGATGAACATTTTCTGCCCGACCAGCCGGTAACTCCCGTCGGACTCGGGAAATGCCATCGTCTTGATGTCGCCCAGTGCGGAGCCTTGCCCAGCCTCGGTCAGGCACATCGTCCCGGCAGAGCCGCCTGTGCCCATCGCGCTCAAGTAAAGGCGCTTTTGCTCCTCCGAACCAAAGGCGCGCAGCAGATTGGCGGCTCCGATCGTGAGAAACGGGTATCCCATCGTGGCCGTGTTGGCGGCAAAGAACAGGCACATCGCCGAACGCAGAACCACCTCAGGCATGTGGAGGCCGCCCTCGTCCTCGTCCCAATGCGCATTGAGGAAGCCCGCCTGGGCAAAGCCGTTCCATGCAGCGGCTGTCTCCGGAATGACCCTGACCTCCCCGTCCTTGGTGAAAACGGGCTCTTCCCGATCGCCTTTGACGTAGTGAGAAGCGAACAGGTCCATTGCCAATTGGCGTGCCGACTCGAGCGTGGCGTCAAAAATTTCCCTGGAATGATCCCGGTAGCGAGGCCGCTCCAGCAGACCCTCGGTGTCGAGAAACTCGTAGAGCAGGAATGCGAGTTCGCGTTCGGTAATCAATGCAGACATAAGCTTTCGGGCAAAAGATGTTGTTCGGGGGGCCTACATCCAGCTGAGGAGCTGCCCGCCATCCACAGGCAGTGCCACTCCCGTCATGTATCGCCCGGCGTCCGACGCAAGGAGCAGTGCCGCGCCGTCCAAATCGTCCAGACGACCAAACCGCCGCTGGGGGGTGCGGGCCCGAATCGCTTCATCGAACCCCTCCTCCTGAAAGGTCTGCAGCATGTCCGTCTCGAAATTTCCCGGGCACAGTGCGTTCACGCGAATGCCTTTGCCGGCCAATTCCAGGGCCATGACGCGGGTCAGATGGACCAGTCCCGCCTTGGACGCGCAGTAGCTCGACAACTGGCCGCCCACGCCCAAGGCCGCTGTCGAGGCCACATTCACGATGACGCCGTCGCGGTGAACCGCCATGCGCCGCGCCGCCTCCTGGGCCACGCGAAAGTTGCCGCGCAGGTTGGTGTCGAGGACCTTGTCCACTTCGGTCATGTCCTGGTCCAGAAAGCGCCGTGAATACAGCACGCCGGCGTTATTGAACAAGAGGTTGACGGGCGCTTCGAACTGCTGTTCGGTCTCGTCGAAGGCAGCCGCAACGGACGCGTCATCGAGCAAATCCAGGGGGACCGCGCAAGCCCGCAAGCCCGAGTCGCGCAGCGCCTGGGCCGCCGCCTGCGTGCGGTCCAGGCGCCGCGCCGCGAGCGCTACGGCGGCGCCCGCCCTGGCGAAAAGTTGTGCCACGTGCAAGCCGATGCCGCTGGAGGCGCCGGTCACCATGGCGGTCTTGCCACGCAGGCTGAAGAGGCCCTCGAAGTCCAGAGAGGTCATGGGAGTTCCAGTTGTATTAGCCGCGTTTGGCTTTTGACGATCGTGAGCGTTTCGGGCTGGCTCCACCCGCCCGGGGTTTTGTAACCACCGCATAGCCGGCAAGCCCGTCGCGAATCGCATCCGCAGCCTGCGTCAACTTGGCGATGGTGGCATCGGCGCTGCGTTCGGGAAACCGGCCCTCGGAGTAGACAACCGAAAGGCTGCCGAGGACCGCGCGCTCGCCGCCGAAAAGGGGCACGCCGATGCCGACTACTCCGGCATCGACTTCACTTCGGGTCAGCGCGTAGCCCTGGCGCCGGATCGCCTTCAGGGATGCCAGGAACTCTTCGTGTGTCCGCCCCAGTCCGGCCTTGCGTATTTCCTCCTGGTGATCGAGGTACAGCTTGATCAGGCGGCGCTCGGGCAGCCAGCTGAGGATCACCTTCGAGGTGGCGCCGCGAAACAGCGGCATGGGGCGCCCGCGGGTGTAGGAGACGCCAAGCGCCTTGTCGCTCCCGGCCTGGTGTACGCACAGCACTTCGTCGCGAAACAGGCTGCAAAGCAGGACGACCTGGCCGCGGTCCGGATGCAGCAGGCCCTGCATGACCTTCTCGGCCACGTGGAGCAGGGGATCGCTGCGCTGGATCTGCCGGTCCAGTTCGATGATCCTCGGGCCGAGCGCATAGGCGCCCTGGGCGACACGCGTCAGCAGGCCCGCTTCGCACAGTTCCCCGACGTAGCGGTACGCGGTCGCCCGCGTATAGCCGTACGCGTCGGCGATGTCGTCGACGGTCCAGATGGGCGCGGCCTCGGTGAAGGTGTCGAGCACCTTCAGCATGCGACCGAGACTCGTTTCCATTCGATTGTTTCTCCGTCTGTTCTGCGCAGGCACCTTCGGCGCCGCAACCAGTGCCTTGGTTCCAGCCCTTGGATCCGACCGCGAACGCGGGACGGCGGAAATTCCCGGCAGCGCTTGCACTTTACCCATGTTGTGCAATCGGTGAATATCGCATATTATCCAACTTACGTTGTTTCGCATATTATGCGATAAACTAAAACTTCACGCAGAAACACCGAGCACATGGCCGACCTCGAGTCCGAGTACAAGCGCTGGCAGGAAACGACCCTCAGGAGCGCGCTGGAACGCTCGCCCGAGCGCGCGGACGGATTCACCACGGACAGCGGAATCCCAGTCAAGTCGCTGTACACGCCGCTGGATCTGGAGGGCAGCGAGTACGCGGAGCAGGTCGGATTCCCGGGCGAATTTCCCTACACCCGCGGCGTCTATCCATCCATGTATCGGGGGCAGCTCTGGACCATGCGGCAGTACGCGGGCTTCGGCGCCGCCGAGGAAACCAACCGGCGGTTCCGGTACCTGCTGGAGCGCGGTTCGACGGGACTGTCGATCGCTTTCGACCTTCCGACACAGCTCGGGCTGGATTCCGACGACCCGGCCTCGGAAGGCGCGGTCGGCCGGGTCGGCGTGGCGGTGGATTCGCTGGCCGACATGGAAACCATATTCGAGGGCATTCCACTGGACAAGGTGTCCACGTCGATGACCATCAACGCGACCGCGCCCATTCTGCTGGCGATGTACATCGCGGTCGGCGAGAAGCAGGGCGTGGCGCCCACCAAGCTGATGGGCACGACGCAGAACGACATCCTGAAGGAATTCATAGCCCGCGGGACCTACATCTTCCCGCCGGGTCCCAGCCTGAAGCTGGCGCTGGACATCGTCGAATACTGCCTGGGCAATGTTCCGCGCTGGAACACCATGAACATCGCCGGCTACCACATCCGGGAAGCCGGGGCCGACGCGATTCAGGAGCTGGCCTTCACGCTGGCCGATGCGATCACCTACATCGAGCAGGCGCAGGAACGCGGCCTGGCGGTCGACGAATTCGCGCCGCGCCTTTCCTACAGCCTGGGGTGCTTTCGCGACCTGTTCGAAGAGGTGGCCAAGTACCGCGCGGCGCGGCGGCTGTTCGCGAAGATCATGAAGGAGCGCTTTGGCGCCAAGGACCCGCGCAGCCTGCTATTTCGCACCTTCAGCGGCTCGTGCGGTTCCACGCTGGTCAGCCAGCAGCCGCTCAACAACATCGTGCGGGTGGCGATGCACGCACTGATGGGTGTGCTCGGCGGTCATCAGGCGATCCATACCGCCTGCTGGGACGAGGGATTCGCGATTCCTTCGGAGGCGGCGGCTCAGATCGCTCTGCGCACCCAGCAGATCCTCGCCCACGAATCGGGCCTGGCCGGCACCACCGATCCGCTGGCCGGCTCCTATTACGTCGAGAGCCTCACCAATGAAATCGAGAAGCGGGTGCAGGCTTACCTGGACAAGATCGACGCCATGGGCGGCATGCTCAAAGCGATCGAAAGCGGTTACATCAGCCGCGAAATCCAGGAATCGAGCATCCGCTACCAGCGCGCCATCGACAGCGGCGAGAAGGTCATCGTCGGGCTGAACCGGTTCCAGGAGCAGCAGGACGACAGCGCGCCGATGGATGTCTTCCAGGTCGACCCGGCGGTGGAAACACGGCAGAAGCAAAGCGTCGCGGCGGTCAGGGCAGGGCGCAACCGGGACGAAGTGGAGGCGGCGCTGGCCGATTTGTCCGCCGCCATCGAGCGCAAACAGAACGTCATGCCTTCGGTGATACGCGCGGTGAAGGCCTATGCGACGGTCGGCGAGATCGCGGGTGTGATGCGGCGCGCATGGGGCGAGTACCGCAACCCCGCGTTCATCTAGGGCCTGCTAACACTGTGTTTGACAGATGCGTTGCGAGTCAAAAAGGTCAAGTGCTAGGCGCGGCGGTGCAGCCGCACTTGACGTGCGGCCAGCCGCCGCAACAACGCAATTGGCCTTTTTGGCCGCAACCCGGAGGGAACGTGTTTAAAGCCGCGCCACTCGTTGTTGAACTCCTAGCCAAGGCGTCCAGCCTTGGCGTCGTCGTCCGCCTAGATTGGCGCGGCTTTAAACACGTTCGCACTGCCAAACACAGTGTTAACAGGCCCTGAGGCTGATCGGAATCATGGAAACCGGTGTGAAAAGGGTCCGCGTGCTGCTCGCCAAGGTCGGGCTCGACGGCCACGACCGGGGCGTCAAGACGGTGGCGCGCTACCTCGTCGATGCCGGCATGGAGGTGATATTCACCGGGTTGCGCTCGACGCCGGGCCAGGTCGTCGCAGCCGCCGTTCAGGAAGACGTCGACGTGGTGGGGATGTCGTTCCTCGCTGGCGACCACATGATCCTCGCGCCCAAGGTGATCGATGGCTTGCGCGAGTGCCAGCAAAAGCCCATGGTCATCGTCGGCGGAATCATCCTTGCGCGGGACATACCCAAGCTCAAACAGATGGGGGTGGACGAAGTGTTCCTGCCGGGAACGCCCCCCAACAACATCGTCCGGTACATACAGGGCAACCTCGAACGGCTTTCACAAACTAAAGGAGAAACAACATGATCATCGATGTCCATCGGCACCTGGTCCTCAAGGGGACGGTGCAAGGCGCCTACATCAAGGGTGCATCGCGCAGCTTCAGCATGATGTACAACAAGGCGCACAAGACCCAACTCAGCCCGCGCGAATACATCGACGATGTGATGCGCAAGGAAATCGACGACCACGCGGACAACATCATCGAGGAGATGGACAAGGCGGGCGTGGCCGTTTCGGTCACTTTCGGCGTGGACTATGGCCTGGCGTTCGGCGAAGCGCCGATCCACATCTTCGACCAGAACAGGATGTACGCCGAGATCGCCAAGCGCCACGAAGGCCGCATGATCCCGTTCATCGCCATCGATCCGCGCCGCCAGGGCGCGCTCAAGCACGCGGAGCAGGCCTACCACGAGTGGGGCATGCGCGGCTTCAAGATGCACGCGGGCGTGGGCTACATGCCCGATGACCCTGTCTGCAACTGGATCTACGAGCGCGCCACCGAATGGCAGGTCCCGATCATGTGCCATACGGGTGGCGCCCCCAATGTCGCGCTGCGCTGGGAAAACTCGCGGCCCTCGTATTTCGCTTCCGCGGCAGCCCGCTACCCCGACGCGAACTTCATCTTCGCCCACATGGGTGACGTTGGCTGGTGGCAGGAAGCGGTCCAGGCGGCGGCCTGGATGCCCAACGTCTACCTGGACCTGTCGCTGTGGCAGAAGCCCTACCTGAAGATGGGCCCCGAGCGCTTCAACAAGTGGCTGCGCTACGTGGTCGACATGGTGGGCCCGGAAAAGATCATGTTCGCCACGGACGCGCCACACCCGAACCTTCACATCCGCCTGCCGGAGTGGGTGAAGGTCTTCCAGGAGTTGGGCAGCGAGTTCACCCGGGAAGAGAAAGACATGATTCTCGGCGGGACCGCCAAGAAGGTGCTCAAGCTGTAGGAGCGCCGCGCGCGCGCACCCGACCACCATTTTCTGAAGGGAAATTCATGCAGGACGAGATACTCGACGTCATGACCAGCCGGAAGAGCATCCGGCGGTACAACACCGATCCGGTGCCCGACGAAATGCTCGACAAGATACTCGAAGCGGCGCGTTGGGCGCCCACCGGCGAGAACTATCAACCCTGGCGCTTCATCGTTGTGCGCGACCAGGAAACACGCAACAGGATCGGCGACCTGGCAAAGGTGGGCAGCGGCTCGCGCATGACGGCCTGGTACTGCCTTGGGCACATGCAGGAGCGCTTTGCCGGGATCAAGGACGAGGCCAAGCGGGCCGAAGTCCTGCGCTTCATGTATTCGGGCGAAGTATCCGAGTTCGCCAAGAAATCGCCGGTGGTGATCGCGGTGATCGGCACGCTGAAGGAAGGGTCGGTCGACGTGCCGTACGACCTGTCGGCGGCGATCGAAAACATGCTGTTGATGGCGCACTCCATGGGCCTGGGCGGCTGCTGGGTGCACGGTCCGGTGGCGACGACGCGCGACGCCAAGAAATTCAAGGAAATCCTCGGGATCCCGACGGGCATGGGCGAGTACAAGGTGATCGCCTATGTCTCCATCGGCTGGGCGGCGGAGCAGCGCAAGTATCCCCGGCCGAAGAAGAACCTGGAGGATCTTGTGTACTGGGAAAAGTACGGTCAGAAAGAGAGGCCCGTCCGTGGATAAGAACGTCATGCTGAACCAGATGCTGTACCGGATGGAGGAGGTCTTCTGGCACGAGCTGTCCGACTGCGCACCCTGGAAGACCGAGTATGTCGGCATCGACTTCATCCAGGCGCAGGACATCAAGGGAAAGAACGAAGACGAGATCATCGGCGGCTGCATCGACCGGATCAAGGCCGCGGGGCTGGCCGAGCACATCGACTACTCCATCAGCGGAAAGGACATCCTGCTGAAGTTGCAGGTCCACGGCTGCAAGCTGATGCTGAAGGAGACCATGCTCAGGAAGAGCGGCATCAAGCCCTACAACTGCCCGGTCGCCAACATGATCCGGGACCAGTTGATCGAGAAGCTCGGCTATGAAACCACCTATCTGGCCGACATGGCAGCCGATGAGACGTCCGGCACCTGTGCCCTGAAAGTGGCCATCTTCGCCACGCCGGAAAAGATCGGCGCCGTGTCCGAATGGTCGAAGGAGTAATCTCCGCCGAGTCATCGGCAGCGGCGCTGCCGCGCCGGCCGGCCCCAGCGTGCCTGGGGCCCACGGCGCATGTCGATACGTTCGCGCGGGATCATTTGCCGCCGCAGGAGCAGTGGCCCGAATTCCTGTTCGAGCTGCCCGAGGTGCAGTATCCCGAGAAGCTCAATTGCGCCGCGGAGCTGCTCGACCGAGCGATCGCGCAAGGCTGGGGCGACCGGCCGGTCATCCATGCACCCCATGGTGGCGAGGGCCGGACCGTCTTCACTTACCGGCAACTGCTCGCCCTTTCCAACCGGATCGCGCACGTGTTGACGGAAGATCTCGGTCTGGTGCCCGGGAACCGGGTGCTGCTGCGCTCTCCCAATACGCCGATGCTGGCGGCGTGCCTGCTTGCCGCATGGAAGGCCGGCTGCATCGTCGTTCCGACCATGCGGCTGTTGCGGGCGAAGGAATTGCGTCAGGTGATCGACAAGGCCAAGGTCGACGTCGCGCTGTGCGATGTCCGGCTGAGGGACGAACTCGACGCCGCCGCGCGGTCCTGCGGGAATCCGCGGAAGATCGTGTATTTCGGCTCGGACGAACCGGATTCGCTGGAACGGCGGCTGGCGTCCAAGCCTGCCGGGTTCCGCAACATAGAGACCGCATCGGACGATGTGGCCCTCATCGCATTCACCTCCGGAACCACCGGCGTGCCCAAGGCGGCGCTGCATTTTCATCGCGACGTGTTGGCGATGTGCGATTGCTGGCCGCGTTCCATCCTCAAGCCCCGGCCCGATGACATCTTTTGCGGCACCCCGCCGCTGGCGTTCACCTATGGCCTGGGGGTCATGCTGTGTGTGCCGATGCGCTACGGCGCTTCGACCGTGCTGGTCGAAACGGTCACGCCACCCGGCCTGCTCGAGACCGTCGATCGTTTCCGCTGCACGTTCGTCGCCACTGTGCCCACCTTCTACCGGCAGATGGCGCCCTTTGTCGGTGACTTCGACATTTCCACGCTCAGGGTGGCGATTTCTTCCGGCGAGGCGCTCCCCGACGCGACCCGCGTGCTGTTCCGCAAGGCAAGCGGGCTGGAACTGATCGACGGGTTCGGTGCCACCGAGATGATGCAGACCTTCATCTCGCACACCCCGGACCGGGTGCGCAGCGGCGCGACCGGATACGTGATCCCTTGTTATCGTGCGGTTGTCCTGGACGAGAACGGAAAACCCTGTCCTCCCGGCGTCACCGGGCGGCTGGCGGTCAAGGGTCCCACCGGCTGCCTTTATCTTTCGGACGAGCGTCAGCAGCGCTACGTGCAGGACGGGTGGAACGTGACCGGCGACATGTACCGGATCGACGACGACGGCTACTTTTTTTTCCAGGGCCGCTCGGACGATGTGATCGTGTCCGCGGGCTACAACATATCGGGCCTGGAAGTCGAATCCATGCTGCTGCAGCACGAGGCGGTGGCCGAATGCGCGGTCGTGGGCATGCCCGACGAGGAACGCGGGCAGGTCGTCAGCGCGTTCGTCGTGCTCAAGCCGGAACTCGTCGCGGGTCCGCAGCTGGCAAAGACGCTGCAGGATTTCGTCAAGTCGAGCATCGCGCCCTACAAGTATCCGCGGCGCCTCGAATTCGTCGCGTCATTGCCGCGCAGCGAATCGGGAAAGCTGCAGCGATTCCAGCTGCGCCAGCGTCCGCCTGCGGCAGCGGGCAGTTGAACACCAAGGAACAAGGTCCATGATCAAGATCGTCATTTTCTTCAAGCGCAAGCCGGGGATGTCCGTCGAGGATTTCCAGCAATACTGGCGCACCACCCACGCCAACCTCATCGTCAAGCTTCCGGGCATCAGGCGCTACAAACAGTCGCACGTGCTTGCCTCGGCCTACCGCAAGGGCGAGCCCGTGTACGACGCCGTCGCGGAGTCCTACTTCGACAGCACCCAGGCGATGAAGGAACTTTCCAAGACGCCCGAATACGCGGCCGTGCTCGCCGACGAGCCCAACTTCATCGACCGTGCAAGCATGAATTCGATCATCACCGATGAATTTGTCGTGAAGGATGCCGCGATGCCGGCCACCGCGCTCAAAAGCATCGATTTCGTCAATCGCAAGGCCGGGATGTCGGTCGACGATTTCCAGAAGTACTGGCGCGAAACCCACGCAGCGCTCGCCCTGCCGGCGGCGGCCATGCGCCGCTACGTGCAGAACCACACGCGGCGCGCGATTTACGACAGCGGCAAGACGCCTGCCTATGACGGCGTGGCCATGGCCTGGTTCGACAGCATGGACGCGCTGCGGGCGGCGGCTCCGACGCCGGAATTCGCGGCCCTGAGGGACGACGTCGCCAATTTCATCGACCGCGACCGTTCCCCGTCTTTGCTGACGACGGAGCTGGTCGTACTGCCCTAGGCGCAACCTTTCGGGAAGCAAGCCGATGTCAAGCGAACACAAGTCCTGGGACACCGCGATTGCAAAGCTTCACGCCATGGAGGCCGAGGCTCGCCGCGGCGGCGGCGAAGATCGCCTGCAGAAACAGCGGGATGCGGGGCGGCTGACCGCACGGGAACGCATCGAGTACTTGCTGGATCCGAACAGCTTCGCCGAACTGAACATGCTCGCCGAGCACCAGTGCCACGACTTTGGCATGGAGAAGAAGAAATTCCTGGGTGACGGGGTGATCACCGGGCACGGAACCATAGGCGGGCGCAGGGTCTTCATTTATTCGGAGGATGAAACCGTCTTCGGGGGCTCCGTCGGCAAGGCACACGGGACGAAGATCCACAACATCCTGCGGCTGGCGCGCGAGACCAAGGCGCCGGTGATCTGCCTGAATGCCGCGGGCGGCGCGCGCATCCAGGAAGGCATGGACAACGTTCACGGCATCACGGGCATGTTCTACCAGAACGTGTTGAACTCGGGCGTCGTGCCGCAAATCTCCGCGATCATGGGCACCTGCGCCGGGGGCAACGCGTATTCCTCGGCCCTGTGCGATTTCATCGTCCAGGTCAAGAAGGATTCCTACGTATTCCTCGCCGGGCCGGGAGTGATCAAGGAGGTCACGGGGGAAGAGGTGTCCTTCGAGGAACTCGGGGGAGCCAAGGCGCAGAGCGCCGTCACGGGCGTCGTCCATCTGACCGCGGAGGATGACCGGGAGTGCCTCGACACCGTCAAGCGCCTGCTGGATTTTCTTCCCCAGAACAACCAGGAGCGGCCGCCGGTGCGGCCTTGCGCCGACCCCGCCGACAGGGAGGTCCCCGAACTCACCGGCATCGTTCCCGTCGATGTGTCCAGGAACTACGACGTGAAGGCGGTCATCCGGGCGCTTGCGGATGAAGGGAATTTTTTCGAGATCCATGAGGCGTTCGCGAGAAACCTGGTGGTCGGATTCGTGCGCTTTGGCGGGCAGGTCGCGGGCATCGTCGCCAACAACCCGGAATTTCTCGGTGGCTGCCTGGACATCGACTCTTCCGACAAGGCCGCCCGCTTCATCCGGACCTGCGACGCCTTCGGCATCCCGCTGCTGTCGCTGGTGGACGTTCCCGGGTTCGTGTTCAGCAAGCGCCAGGAGCACGCCGGCATCCTGCGCCATGGATCCAAGATGCTCTATGCCTGGGCCGAGGCGACCGTTCCGAAGGTCGCGGTCATCCTGCGAAGGATGTACGGCGGTGGCATTCCCGCCATGGGGGTGCACGAAATCGGATTCGACCAGGTTTTCGCATGGCCCGCCGCCGAGATGCAGGTCATCGGCGCCGAGCCCGCCGTCAGGGTTCTGTATGGCAAGGAGCTGAACAAGGCCGGCAACAGTCCGGCTCAAAGGCAAGAGCTGTTCGACAGGAAGGTGCGCGAGTACCAGGACACCTATCTGACGCCCTACCACTCGTCCTCGCGGTCGATCGTCGACGCCGTGATCGATCCCAAGGATACCCGGCGCACGGTCATTTCCGCGCTTCGCATGCTGGAGAACAGGACCGCGCCGGCCCGCGCGTGGCGCAAACACGGAAACATTCCGCTCTGAGACACACGAGGTTCGTATGGAACAGCAAATTGAGTTGACGGCGGAAGCGACGGGCGTGCCCGAAACCCAAATACTGAAGAGCGTTTGCCGCAGTTGCCATGGCGGCTGCGGCGTCGACCTGCATGTCAGCGATGGGCGGCTGACAAAAGTCGTTGGCGATCGCAACTCACCCCTCAACAAGGGGCGCCTGTGTCCGATCGGCACCAACACCCTGGACCTTGTCTACCATCCCGACCGGCTGAAGCACCCCCTGCGGCGCACCGGCAAACGCGGTGAGGGAAAGTGGGAACGCATCTCCTGGGATGAGGCGCTGGGCGAGATCGCCAAACGCCTGCAGGCAATCAAGGATACCCACGGCGCGCAGGCCATCGCCATGGGGACAGGCACCGGCCGGCACCACATCCGCTGGGTCTCCCGCTTCGGCCACGCCCTGGGGACGCCGAACTGGTGCGAACCCGGTTTCGCGCAATGCTTTCACCCCCGGGTCAACACGACCCTGCTGACCTTTGGTGATTTCCCCGTGTGCGATTTCACCGGCGGAACCGCCCCGGAGTGCATCGTCTACTGGGGCCACAATCCTCTCAATTCCGGACCGGACGGGGAGACGCGGTTTGACGCCAGGGCGGCGCTGGAGAGCAACCCCAAGATCATCGTCATTGATCCGCGCCGCACCGAGCTGGCCAAACGAGCCGACCTCTGGCTGCAACTGCGGCCCGGGACCGATGACGCGCTGGCACTGGCCATGCTGCACACCGTCATCGAAGAAAAGCTCCATGACGCCGAGTTCGTCGGCAAATGGACGGTCGGTTTCGATGCGCTGGCCCAGCGAGTGAAAGACTACAGCCCCGAATGGGCCGCCCCGATCACCTGGGTTCCGGCGGAGAAGATTCGTGCCGCGGCGCGGCTGTACGCACGGACCAAGCCTTCGATGATGGAATGGGGCTGCGCGATTGAACATACACCCAACTGCATCCAGACCATACGCGCGATCTCGATGTTGCCGGCGCTCACGGGCAACATCGACGTGCCGGGCGGCTGGGTGTTCGGCATGAAGGGTCTGGGCCGGTTCCCCAGCCTGATCGAGAACCTCTCTGCGGAGATGAACGCGAAGCGTCTTGGCGCGGACCGCTTCAAGATGCTTTCTGGCGAGGGCGCCGACTTGCCGGCGGCGCATATTCCCACGCTGCTTCAGGCGATGCGCGAGGGCGTGCCCTATCCGGTCAAGGCGTTCCTGGTCTTTGGCAACAACACGCTGACGACTTTCGCCAATGCCAGGGAAGCGCACGAAGCCTTGCTCAAGCTCGATCTGCTGGTGGTCGCGGATCTGTTCATGACCCCGACCGCGGAACTGGCCGACATCGTGCTGCCGGCCGCCTCCTGGCCTGAACTGACAACGCTGGCCGGTCTGCCGACGGTGGCGGCCAACGTCATCTTCGCCCAGCAAAAATCAGTACGGATAGGTGAATGCAAGTCCGACGAAGAGATCTTCATCGAGCTCGCGCGGAAGATGAATCTTCCGGTGGGGCAGGAGTCGCTGGAGGAAGTGCTCGAGTCGCAGCTTCGCAATGGGGGCAGCGGCAAGACCTTTGCGGAACTGGCCAAGACCGGCTTCTACAAGATGCCATTCAAGTACGGGAAGTACAAGGAAGGCGGATTCAAGACGCCCAGCGGAAAAATCGAGCTGTATGCGTCGAGGCTGGAGGCGATGGGCTACGACCCGCTGCCCTACTACGAGGAGCCGCCGGAAAGCCCGATCTCCACACCCGAAGTGGCAAGTGACTTCCCGCTTGTGCTGACCACGGGCGCACGCATACCTTACTTCTTCAATTCGGAGCACCGCCAACTCAAGAAATTGCGCAAGGCCCATCCCGATCCCCTGGTCGAGATTCATCCGGAAACCGCGGCTGCCTTGGGTATCAGGAATGGAGATTGGGTATGGATCGAAACCTTGCGAGGAAAGATCCAGCAGCGCGCAAAGGTGACGACCGACGTCGATCCGAAGGTGGTTCATGTTGAACACGGCTGGTGGTTTCCCGAAGAGGAGGGTCCGGAACACGGCGTCTGGAAATCCAACGCCAACATGCTGACCCGCAACGGTCCGCCCTACGACCCCGCGATGGGAACCTACCATTTGCGCGGCTTGCTTTGCCGCATTGCGCCGGTGGGCGGCTAGTCGACCGGCCGCAGCGACGTTCGTTGATGGACCAGCTAGTCGGCATCCTTTTCCACGGCGTGGCCTCGGCCATGCTGCTGTACATGATTTCCGTCGGGCTCGCCGTGACCATGGGGCTGATGAACTTCGTCAACCTGGCCCACGGGGTGTTCGCGATGGCCGGCGGCTACATTGCCATCGGCCTGATGCAGCGCGCCGGAATTCCCTTCGTGAGCGCGGTGCTCCTGGCCTCGCTGCTGGTTGCGGCGGCAAGCGTTGTCGTCGAGCGCGTGTTCTATGCCCGCCTGTACCGGGCTCCCGAGCTGACCCAGGTGCTGCTGACCATGGGGCTCATCTTCATCGCCACGGCCGCGGCCAAGTACTTCTTCGGCCCGGCGCCCCAGAACATCCAGGCGCCCGACTGGCTGGGCGGCCAACTTCCGCTAGGCCCGACCACGGTGCCCGCGTACCGGACGATGGTCATCGTCCTCGGCGGCCTGGTCGCCCTGGGCGTATGGCTGCTGGTGGAGCGCACGTCACTGGGGGCGCGGCTGCGCGCGGCGGTGGACAACCAGGACATGGCCGAGACGGTGGGCATCCGCACCGACCGCGTCTTCACACTCACCTTCGCCCTGGGCAGCGGATTGGCCGCGCTGGGGGGCGCCGTCGGCGCGGAGATCCTGCCGATGCGGCCGACCTACGCCCTGGAGATGCTGGTCAGCGTGCTGATCGTGGTTTCCGTGGGCGGGCTCGGATCCTTGTCGGGACCCTTCATTGCCGCCTTGTTGCTCGGGATTGCCGACACTTCCTTCAAGTACCTGTTCCCGCAGCTGGGTGGCTTCTTCATCTACGCCGCCATGCTGCTCCTGCTGCTGTGGCGGCCGAGCGGCCTGTTCGGCCGCCGCTAGGGTCCAAACATGTCCAAACCTTCTTCGCCGCAGGGCGGCAACCTCGGCGACCTGTTGGACCGCATCGCCGCCCGCCACCGGCCCAAGGCCCTGGAAGCGCTGCCCTGGGTGGTGGCGGTGGCTGCGTTCTTCATCTTCCCCACCTACCTGTCCCTCGGCTCGCAACTGCTGATCATGGTCCTGTTCGCCTTGTCCCTGGACCTGGTGCTGGGCTATGCGGGGATCGTCACCCTGGGTCATGCGGCGTATTACGGCCTGGGAGCCTACGCCGCGGGCATCCTGAACGTGCGCGGCCTGGTCACGGATCCGCTGTTGGGTCTCGTCATTGCCGCGGCTATCGGACTGGTGGCAGGACTGCTGCTCGGCGCCATCCTGCTGCGCACCCACGGGCTTACCTTCCTGATGCTCAGCATCGCCGTCCTGTTCATGTTCTCGGAGGCGGCCAACAAGGCGGCGTTTCTCACCGGCGGCGCCGACGGCTTGCAGGGCATGAACACCGGGCCGGTGCTGGGGATGTTCCCGTTCGACCTCGAGGGCCGCACCGGCTACCTCTATGCGCTGGCGGTGCTGGCCCTGGCCACGCTCCTGGCGCGCTGGCTGGTGCATTCGCCTTTCGGCATGGCGCTCACCGGCATGCGGGAGAACGCCCGCCGGATGGGGGCCATCGGCGCACCGGTGCGCGCCCGCCTGGTGGTCGTGTACGCCATCTCGGCGGCCCTGGCCGCCGCCGCCGGGGCGCTAAACGCCGAGGTCAACCAGTTCGTTGCGCTCAACACCCTGTCCATGGACCTCTCGGGCGCCGTGCTGGTGATGCTGGTGCTGGGCGGCACGGGCCGCTTCTACGGCGCCTTCATCGGCGTGCCGGTGTATCTGCTGGCCGAGCACATGCTGTCCCTGCAGGATCCCACCTACTGGCTGTTCTGGATCGGCGTCATGCTGGTGCTGATTGCCATGTTCGCGCCCGGAGGCATTCTCTCGGTCGTCGATGCGCTGCGTGCGCGCCTGGGCGGGCGGCCATGACGCACACCCTGCAGACCGCGGCGCTGCATACCGGCGGGTTGCACAAGGCCTGGGGCGCCCTGGTCGTCGTGGACAACGTCTTCTTCGACCTGGCGCCCGGCGCCCGGCATGCGTTGATCGGCCCCAACGGCGCCGGCAAGACGACGTTCATCAACCTGGTGACCGGCGAGCTCAAGCCCGACCAGGGCGAGGTGCGCCTGTACGGCGAGCAGATCACCGGGCTGCCCGCCAACCAGCGGGTCAAACGCGGCCTGGTACGCACCTTCCAGATCAACCAGTTGTTCATGGGCCTGACGGTGATCGACAACGTCGCCATGTCCATCGCCGAGCGTGAAGGCAGTGCGTGGCAGATGTTCAAGCCCAGTGGGACCTACAGGGAACACTACGAAGAGGCGTACGCCCTGCTCGCGCAAATGCAGCTGGGGGCCATCGCCGCCCGCGCCGTGCGGGAACTGGCCTACGGCCAGCAGCGCCTGCTGGAAATCGCCATCGCGCTGGCGCTCAAGCCCCGCGTGCTGCTGCTCGACGAGCCGGCAGCCGGCGTGCCTGTGAGCGAGAGCGCCCTGGTCATGGAAGTCCTGGAGCGGCTGCCCGCGGAGGTGGCCGTCCTGCTGATCGAGCACGATATGGAACTGGTGTTCCGGTTTGCAACCCGCATCACCGTGCTCGAACGCGGCCGCGTCGTCTGTGAGGGTGACCCACACGACGTGGCGCGTGACGACCACGTGCGCGCCATCTACTTCGGCGAACGGGGCCACGCGCATGCATGAAGCTGCCATCCGGCTGGACGGTGTGAGCGCCGGCTACGGCACGGCCACCGTGCTCGACAACATGTCGCTCTCCATCGCCAAAGGGGAAACCGTGGCCGTTCTCGGCCGCAACGGCGTCGGCAAGACGACGCTTTTGTCCACCTTGATGGGACGCACCCGTGTGAGCCAGGGTGAGATTTCGCTCAAGGGCGAGCCCGTCAGCCGCTGGCCTATCTGGCGGCGAGCCCGCGGCGGACTGGCCCTGGTGCCCCAGGAACGCGAAATCTTCCCCAGCCTGACCGTGGAACAGAACCTCACCGTGGCGCGGCGCGGCACGCGCTGGCCGCTGGCGCGGGTGTACGACCTGTTCGGGCGGCTGCGGGAGCGCAGCGGCAACCTGGGCAACCGGCTCTCCGGCGGCGAGCAGCAGATGCTGGCCGTGGCGCGGGCGCTGATGGGCAGCCCCGACGTGCTGATGCTCGACGAGCCCCTGGAAGGCCTGGCCCCGGTGATCGTCGACGCGTTGATGGACGCCATGCGTGAGCTGCGGGACGCCGGGGGCATGACGCTGCTCCTGGTCGAGCAGCATGCGCGGCTCGCCCTCGAATTCGCACCACGCGCCATCGTGCTGGTGCGCGGAAAGATCGCCTACGACGGCCCGAGCCAAGGGCTGTTGGAAGACGACGAGCGTTTGCACACCTTGATCGGTGTCGCCAGCGAGGGGCGGTCAGTCGCAACCGCCTGATAACAAACCACCACCAGGAGACATAACCCATGAAACTAAGACACATCTTGCTATCCGCGGCGCTGCTGTGCGCCGGCGCGGCCCAGGCCCAACCGGTCGTCAAGATCGGCATGGTCGCCATGTTCAGCGGCCCCTTTGCCGCTTACGGGCAGCAGTTCCAGCGCGGAGCCGAGCTGTACCTCGACGAGGTGGGCGGCAAGGCCGGCGGCGCCAGGATCGAGCTGGTGACGCGCGACGAGGCCGGCGGCCCCGAGAAGGTCAAGCAAGTGACCCAGGAGCTGATCGTGCGCGACAAGGTGCAGATGCTCATGGGCTACGTGCTCACGCCCGACGCCGCCGCCGTGGCGCCGCTCGTCACCCAGTCGAAGACGCCCACCCTGATCCTCAACGCCGCCACCGCGTCGCTGACGCGCAAGTCGCCGTACTTCGTGCGCATGTCGTTCACGGAGTGGCAGAACGGCTCGGTCATCGCCAACTGGGCCGCCAAGAACGGCGTCAAGAACGCCTACCTCGCGGTGGCCGACTACGCGCCGGGGCACGACTCCCGCGACGCCTTCAAGCACTTCTTCACCAAGGCCGGCGGCACGATCGCCGGCGAGGCGCTGATCCCGATGGGCACCAGCGACTACGCGCCGTTCGTGCAGAAGATCAAGGATGCCAAGCCCGACGCGATCTACGTTTTCATGCCTGTGGGGCCGCCCTCGGTCGGGGTCATCAAGACCTACTACCAGCTCGGTTTGCCGGAAGCAGGCATCAAGCTGATCGCCACCGGCGCCGTCGACGAGCTGGACCTGCCTGCCATCGGGGAAAAGGCGGTGGGCGTGGTAACGGCCTACCAGTACACGCCTTACACCGACAACCCCACCAACAAGCGCTTCGTCGCTGCTTACAAGAAGAAGTACGGTGCCGACCAGACGCCCAACTTCGCCGCTGCGGCGGCCTACGACGCCATGCAGGCGGCGGTGGCGGCCATCAACAAGCTCAACGGCGTGGTCGATGGCGACAAGGCCATGGAAGTGCTGAAGAACTGGAAGGGCCAGAGCCCGCGCGGGCCGATTGCCATCGACCCGAAGGAGCGCGACATCGTCCAGCCGATCGCCATCCGTCGCGTGCAGAAGGTGGGCAACGCCCTGGGCAACGTGCCGTTCGAGTCGGTTCCCGACGTCAAGGATCCGTGGAAGGAGCTCAACCCCTGACCGTCGGCGCAGTCAAGGTCGTGGCGGAAGCTTCCGGGACAGCTGCTGCCCCGGAAGGTTCCGCACGAACTGAACGCCAATAGTTCAAACGAACTTAACTCACGCGCCAGCAAGGCGCGCTGCCCCAATGGACGTACTCAAGAACCTCAAGACATTTGTGGCCGTGGCTCGCGCTGGCGGGTTCTCCGAAGCTGGCAGGCAGCTCCACGTCGTACCGTCCGTTGTGGCGAAGCGCATTGCACAGCTCGAATACACAGTTCAAGCCAAGCTCTTTGAGCGCTCTACGCGGGTGGTGGCTCTCACCGAGGCTGGACAGAAGCTGATGACGCGAGCTGCAATCCTTCTTTCAGACGTCGATGATCTCGTTGTCGATCTTCGGCGTGACACTGCAAGACTCGAAGGCCACATCCGTGTGATGGCGCCGACCACACTGACGCGGCGACGACTTGGCCCCATCCTCGAACGCTTCCTTGCGGATCACGAACGCATCACGCTGGAGATCGCGCTCGTCGATGCTTCCGCCAATCCGCTGGAGAAGGGATTCGATATTGCCGTGAGCGGGCATTCCGCCAGCTACGAGGGAGTGCTTGACATTCCACTGTGTCCTGTCGCTCCCCATCTCTGTGCATCCCCGTCCTACCTCGAACGGCGTGGATATCCGTCCCACCCACGGGAACTGGCGCAACACGAATGTCTCGTTTTCAAGCTTGCGAACGGCACCTGGATATTTCAAAGCGATCGAGGGCTGGTGCGGGTGGAGGCGACCCCGCGCCTTGTCGCTGACGACAACTTCACTCTGATGCAGTTTGCAAAAGCCGGCTTGGGGATCGCTATCCTTCCGGCTTACGTCTGTGCCGGAGCACTTCAGAGTGGGGAGCTTGTGTCGATCCTGAAGGAATTTCCGCCTCAGGACGCCTGGTTCAAGGCCTTCGTACCTCGCAGAAAGCATGCTCTGGCACGCGTCCAGGCGTTGCTGCAGGCACTCACCGCCGGACTGAAGTCAATGCCGCCGGCCATGACTGCCGAACATCATCCACAAGCTTGCACTTGTTGCCGAGATCGGCAGCCGGCATTGAGTCATTAAGGCAACGGTCCGCATCTCTATTCGCGGTTACCCCTGCAGAGGATTCCACATCCGGCGCGGGCTTTGCGCGCCGGATGGGCGATTCGTCAGAAAGTGTGGCGGACTCCCACCCCGACGCCGGTTTGTCCCGTGCCAGCCGGGGGATTCCCACCTGCCTGGGCGCCGCTGGCGGAAAAATTGGCCGCTCCCCCATTGGAGACGTGTGACGCCGACGCATAGACCGCGGTCCGCTTCGACAGCGCGTAGATCCCACGCACGATGAAGAGGTTTGCGTCGTTGGAGCTGTTCTTCATGTCGAGCCGCACGATTTGACCGTCAACCGTGACGACCGGCGTGACCGGATAGGTCACACCCAAGAACCAAAGGTCGCTCTTGGGCGTCGCCGCCGATCCTTGGTTGTTGCGTCGGATGACGCCGGCACCAAACTTCGCCTTGGCGAAACGCACGTAGCCATTGACTGTCGCGCGCCGGTCCGTGAGCGAACTGCTTGTCAGGCCCCCGAATGCGGCTGGCCCGCCGCGGAGTTCGTCGACGGCGGCGGCAGCACCCCATTTGGCGGACTCGTACTTCACCATTGCCGACCACTCGCGGCACGCCCGGGAATCGGTCGCGCTTTCACCCGGGCAGTTGGTGCCTGCTGGGCTCGGCCCGGCGTTCGTGACGTCGCGACCGAGGCTGTAGGTCGCGCCTACCGTGAATCCCGAGAAAGAGCCGCGATACGCGATGGAGTTGTCGGCGCGTGTGTTGGGGAGGTAGGGATCGAAGTTCGCCATGCTATGCATGTGCGGCCCGAGCACATCCGAGTCCAGAAGGGACCAGAACAGCATGGTGTATTGCCGGCCGAACCCAAGATTGCCCCATGGGCCGCTAAGCCCCACAAAGGCCTGGCGGCCAAAGGCGCGGCCGCCTTGGTTCATCGAGCCACTATCCGGCGCAATTCCCATCTCCAGAGTGAAATTCGCGTTCAAGCCGCCGCCCAGGTCTTCGATGCCGCGAAAGCCAAGCCGGGACGGCAGACTGCCTGTGAGGGCCGGTACCCGCGTCAAGCCGCCACCATCCGGGGCCGCATTGGTGATGTGCTCGACCGCCACGTCCATGATCCCGTACATGGTTAGCGAAGTTTGCGCCAGCGCACTGCCGCTGGCCACGACCAGGGCAGCCGCCCCGGCAAGAATATGCTGTGTTCTCAAGTTGTCTCCTCGTTTGTTCTTAAAAAACAATACTTTCCTCGCCGTCGCTCGCAGCGACCCATGTCGATTGGGTGCCTGTGTCGCGTCGGTGTGCGAAAAGCCGCAATGCCGCCAATGAGTCTGGCCGCCCCTCTGATTCCTTATTGCTCCGGCTGGCGGGTAAGTGTGTGCGTGGTGATCCGCTTTTGGAACCACTCATTGAGTTCAGTTTGCGAAAAGTGTTGGCGCGATTTAGAAGCGGCCATTTCGGGAAGAAATCACTCGCATCTCGGTCAAAGGGAAGCGCCAGGACCCCACGGCGCACGCGTGCTAAGCTGGTTGCCCTCTTTTCGCATCACTGGACGAGAACCCCCATGCCTGGACTGCTGCCCAACGTCGATCCCGACGGCCTGCTCGAATTTTCGGTGGTCTACACCGACCGCGCCCTCAACCACATGTCACGCAGTTTCCAGGGCGTGATGAAGGACATCTCGGGCATCCTCAAGGAGGTGTACGCGGCCAAGTCCGCCGTGCTGGTCCCCGGCAGCGGCACCTTCGGCATGGAGGCCGTGGCGCGCCAGTTCGCGGGCGGCAAGGACGTGCTGGTGATCCGCAACGGCTGGTTCAGCTACCGCTGGACGCAGATTTTCGAGATGGGCCAGATTCCGGCCTCGGCCACCGTGCTGAAGGCGCGCCGCACCGGCGGCGGTGCGCAGGCGCCCTGGGTGCCCGCACCGATCGCCGAAGTGCAGGCGGCGATCCGCCAGAAAAAGCCCGCGCTGGTGTTCGCCCCGCACGTGGAAACCGCGTCGGGCATGATCCTGCCGGACGACTACCTGCGGGCGGTGGCCGACGCCGTGCACGAGGCCGGCGGCCTGTTCGTGCTCGATTGCATCGCCTCGGGCGCGATCTGGGTGGACATGAAGGCCACCGGAGTGGACGTGCTGGTTTCGGCGCCGCAAAAGGGCTGGAGCAGCTCGCCATGCTGCGCCATGGTCATGCTCAGCGAGCGCGCGCGCGCCGCGATCGAGGGCACCGCCAGCTCCAGCTTCGCCTGTGATCTCAAGAAGTGGCTGCAGATCATGGAGGCCTACGAGGCGGGCGGCCATGCCTACCACGCCACCATGCCCACCGATGCGTTGACGCGCCTGCGCGACACGATGAAGGAAACGCGCTCTTACGGCTTCGCCAAAGTGCGTGCCGAGCAGGAAGACCTGGGCCGCAAGGTGCGCGCGCTGTTCGAGAGCCGCGGCCTGGCCAGCGTCGCGGCCGAAGGCTTCAAGGCGCCGGGCGTCGTGGTCAGCTATACGAGCGACCCCGAGATCCAGTCCGGCCGCAAGTTTCTGGCCGAAGGCCTGCAGACCGCGGCCGGCGTGCCGTTGCAGTGTGACGAGGGCCCCGACTTCATGACCTTCCGCGTGGGCCTGTTCGGCCTGGAGAAGTGGCACCACGTGGACCGCACGGTGGCGCAACTGGCCGCCGCGCTCGACCGCATCGGGCTGGGCGCCGCGTCTGCCAAGACACCCACGCAGACCGCGCCGGCCTGAACGCTGCCGCGATTCAGTGTGTAAGAGTCCCTAGCCCCTGCCGCCGCCCATCGCTCTCGACAGCAGGGGCGAGGCCGTCGCTTTTCGGCTTTTCCCCGGCCACTTGCGCTAGATCAACAAAGTTATCCGACCTAGGGTAGGGCCCGAATTGGCCGGCCGGACTCCATGTATACAGTGTTCAGTACGCAAAAAAAGCGCGAACCGCGCCGTTGTTCGAGGACCTGCTCTTGCCCCCATCACTGAAGCCCGTCAAGCGCCCCATGGCCCTGGGCGAGCTGGTCTATACCTCATTGCAGACGCACCTGAGGAGCGGCGCGATCGCCGCC
>DATMBW010000291.1:0-3833 GCA_035559095.1 Ramlibacter sp. | reverse complement strand
GGCAACGAGTTCACGCGCCTGCAGCTCTTCCTGTATACCCTGGTGCTCTTTGCCGCCTGCCTGATGCCCTTTGCCTACGGCATGAGCTCCTGGCTGTACCTCGCGGCGGCCCTGGCGCTGAGCTTTGGGTTTTCGCTGTATGGTTATCGGCTGTGGCGCGCCTACTCGGACGCCCTGGCGCGCAAGACTTTCCGTTTTTCATTGATCCACCTGAGCGTGCTGTTCGCGGCACTTCTGGTGGACCACTACCTCTTCTACACCGTATGAACCGCCGTCACCTCCTCACCTCGCTGGCCGCTTGCGCACTCCCGATGGGCGCGAGCGGTGTTCTGATTGCCTGCTCGGAGTCCAAGCCGCAGTTCAAGGCGATCGACCTGACCGGCGCGGACTACGCCAGGGATTTCCAGCTCACCGACCATAACGGGCAGCCGCGCAGCTTGAAGGATTTCCGCGGCAAGCTGGTGGTGGTGTTCTTCGGCTACACCCAATGTCCGGACGTGTGCCCGACCACGTTGGTCGAACTGGCGGAGGCGAAGAAGCTGCTCGGCCCCGATGGAGAGAAGCTGCAGGGCCTGTTCATCACGGTCGATCCCGAGCGCGATACGCCCGAAGTGCTCAAGGGCTACATGGGCAATTTCGATTCCGGCTTCCTGGCGTTGCGCGGCACGCCGGAGCAGCTCGCCGCCGTGGCCAAGGAATTCAAGGTGTACTTCAAGAAGGTGGACGGCAAGACGCCCACCAGCTACACCATGGACCATTCGGCCGCGAGCTATGTCTATGACACGCAGGGCCGGCTGCGCCTGTACACGCGCTACGGCAGCGGTGCGCAGGCACTTGCCTCGGACCTGCAGTTGCTGCTCAGGCAGGGATGAAGGGCCGTGGTCCAGCACCTGCTCGGGCGCAAGGGCGCGGCACGGATCGCCCTGATCCCGCCCGAGGTGCTGCAAGCGCTTAACGAAGGCCTCGTGCCCACGGTCAATCTCAATGAGTTCCTCGCCCTGGACCTGTCGCGGCTGACCCGCAACGTCGCGCGTCAAATTGGCCTGGAGCCGCGGGCCGAGCGCATCTGCGATACCCTGGACATGCTCGGTGCCTTCCCGCCGGTCAAGCGCCACTTGCACGTGTCGCGCGCGCTGTACGACCTGACCGAGGCGCGCGCAGACCGGGACGCGATAGCGCATGCGCTTGCCACCCATCCCAGCGACGTGGCCCGGTCCTGGGCCACGCAGTGGATCATGTTCTCAGGCATGACGCTGGCCCACAAGTTGCGCTCGGTGCGCCGCTTCGCCGCCGACCCGCATTTCGGTGTGCGCGAGATGGCCTGGATGGCGGTGCGCGACGAAGTGGCCGGCGCAGTCGACGAGGCCGTCGGTCTGCTCCAGCCGTGGGTGCATCATGGCGACGAGAACATCCGCCGTTTCGCGAGCGAGGGCACCCGGCCGCGCGGAGTGTGGTGCGCCCCGATCGAAACGCTCAAGGCGCAGCCCTGGCGCGCGCTGACGTTGCTCGAACCCCTGCGGGCCGATCCCAGCCGTTATGTGCAGAACTCGGTGGCCAACTGGCTCAACGATGCCAGCAAGACGCAGCCCGAATGGGTCGATGAGGTGTGCCGCAGATGGCTGGCGGAATCGGGGGCCGCTGCAACCCGGTACATCGTACGGCGCGCCTTGCGGACGCTGTCGTCGTCGGATTGAATCCGAACAAAGGGGAAATCAGAAATTCAGCGGGCGGATCAGCTTGCGCGCCTCCGGCGGCATGGCGCTGACGCTATCCAGCAGCCACTTCATGCTGGCGGCCGCTTCCAGGTCCTGCTCCGGCAAGAGGGCCACGGTGACGTGGAACTTGAGCGTGGTGCCCGCGGGCAAGGCATCCGATGTCCGCAAGCCGCTCGCCACGAGTTGCTGTGCGCGGCTGAGGGCGTTCTCCGTCGTTGTCGGGCCTTCGAGCAGCAGCGCGAAACCGTGCTCGCTCACGCGCGCGGCCAGGTCGATGTCGGTGATGACCTGGCGCAACAGCGAAGCGGTGACCACCAGGACGCGGTCGCCTGTCTCGCGGCCGAACTCGGCGGTGATCGCGTCCAGGTTGGCTATTTTCACCGCCATCAGCGCGCACGCATGCTTGAGGCTGCGCGCCCGGGCGATGGCGCCCTCCAGCCGCTGCAGCAGCGTACGGCTGTGGGCCAGGCCCGTGAGTGCGTCATTGCGCGAAAGGGCGGCGGCGCGCACGCGTGCTTCCCGCCGCCGGTTGCCGCGCAAGCTCAGGGCATAGAACAGGATGGGCATTTCGACCGCGGCTCCGATCGTCAGCGCGTAGCGCGTCAGAGCACTGGCGGGAATCAGGTTCAGCCCGCGCGCGACCGGGAACAGGGCCATCACCAGCACCGGCAGGAAGCCAAGCGCGATCAACCGGATGTATGGGTCGTCGCCTTGCGCCCACACCAGTGCGATCAGCCCGACGACGACCACCATCGCGAGCAGGGTCAGCACCATCACCAGCGCGAACGTGGCGCGCGAAGTCAGGAACGTATCCAGCGCCACCGCGGACAGCAGCGCCGCGATCAGGCTCCACACCGCCAGGTCCAGGGCCTTTGAGAAGCGCGCCGGCTCCGTGACCGTGCGCGCGAACCACAGCGCGGCGACCGAGGAAATCCCTGGCAGCAGGAAGGTCGCGGTTTCATTCCACTTCAGCCAGTGGTCCCACAAATGCTGGGCACCCACCCCCAGGTAAGCCATCTGACCGGCGGCAAGCACGGCCACGTAGAAGGCATACACGCCGAAATTGCGGTCGCGGTAGGCCGCCGCGTTGGCCGCAGCCACCAGCGCGATCAGGGCTGCCAGGCCGAAATAGCCCCCCAGCAGGAACTGTTCGCGTTCGCGTGCAGCCAGAAGGGACGACTGCTCATAGATGCCGACGGGGCTGGCGAAGTCCACGCGAGCGTGCTCGATGCGCAGCCAGTAGCGCACCGGCTTGGCCGCCGGCGGGGACAGCTCGAATGTGGGGAAGCGGCCGGGAAGCGGCCATTGCGATACCGGCTTGCTGTCGCCGGCCTCCTGCTCTACCCAGCGCCCGTCCCCTCCGCGATAAAACAGCTGGACGCGGTCGATCCCGGAAGAGGCCAGCTGCACGTACCAGCGCTGATGGCCCTTGGCGGCGGCATCGAACTGGAACCAAAGTGCCCGGCCGTCGACGAAGTAGCTGCCACCGCTCTGGCGCAGGGCCCAGGGCAGGGTTTCGCCGGCCGCCTCGACCTGGTCGATGGTGCGGATTCCTGTCGGGTCGAGCCAGTAGCGGCTGCGCCCGTCCAGCGACAGCACCGGATGTTCGGGGCTCAGCAGGATCGGGGGCGCGCCGTCTTGCGGCGCCTCCGCCGGCGCTGTCTGGCAAAGCGCAGGGCCCTGCCCGATGAGCCACAGCAGCGCCACCGCGCAAACGTAGATGAATCTCCTCACTCAACCATTGTTGCACAGCAAAAAGGCCCGGGAGCCGGGCCTTTCGCTGTGTCGCGGAAGCGATACGGCGCTCAGGCGTAGGCGGCCAGCGCCTTGCGCATCTTCTTCATGGCCGCAGACTCGATCTGGCGGATGCGCTCGGCGCTGACGCCATATTCGGCGGCCAGATCGTGCAGCGTCAAACCGCCCGATCCATCGTCGTTGACCTTGAGCCAGCGTTCTTCCACGATGCGCCGGCTGCGGGGGTCGAGCTGCTCGAGCGCGGCCGCGATTCCATCGGTGGCCAAAGCGTCGCGCTGACGCGACTCGATGACCGCCGTCGGCTCATGGCTGGCGTCCGCCAGGTAGGCGATCGGGCCAAAACCCTCGTCGCCATCGTCGTTG
>DATMBW010000290.1:0-5115 GCA_035559095.1 Ramlibacter sp. | reverse complement strand
GGATTCATGCATTCCCACCGACAGGCCTTCGGTGATCGAAAGCGTGGCTTCGGGCATGCGCTGGCGAAACTCACGGATGAGAGGCACCGCCATTACTTTGGCCACGCTCGGCGGCAGGCCGATCGCGACCCGTCCGGCCAGCGCGCCGCGCACCCGTCCCAGTTCCTCCCGCGCGCGTTCAACCTGGTGCAGGATGCCGCGCCCATGCTCGAGCAGGAGTTTGCCCGCCTCCGTCGGCGCCGCGCCGCGGCCATTGCGCGTGAGCAGGCTCTGCCGCAACTCCACTTCCAGCAGGCGCACTTGCCGGCTCAGCGCGGGCTGGGCCACGTCCAGCGCGATGGAGGCCCGCGTGAAACTGCCGAGCTCAGCCACGCGAACGAAATACTCGAGCTGCTTCAAGTCCATATTCGTGATACCGGATGTCACATTATGCCGGATTGTTATAGCTGCTAGTGGGCGCAGGCCCTTCTGGCGCGCGAAGGCGAAGTCCACAATCGCCCCATGTTTGCCCATGCGCACGATGCTTCGCTGCCACCTGAAGGCGGTCCGTCATGAGAGCCTCGATCAAGGCAATTTCGTCGATGGCCACCCGTGGGGTGCTGGCCGAACTGGCGAGCGCGTACGAGCAGCGCTCGGGGTGCGCGGTTGCGATCGAATCCGTCGGCGGGGTGGACGCGGCCCGGCGCGTGCAGGCTGGTGAGCCGTTCGACGTCGTGTTTCTCGCATCGGATGCGATCGACAAGCTTGTCGCGGCGGGCCGGGTCGTCGCGGGCAGCAAGGTCGATCTGGTCCGCTCGCCCGTGGCGGTCGCCGTCCGCGCGGGCGCATCGCGGCCCGACGTGGCGACCGAGGATGCTTTGCGGCGCGCTGTGCTCGCGGCTGCGACCGTCGGCACATCCACCGGACCGAGCGGCGCGGCGCTGACCCGGCTGTTCGAGCGCTGGGGCATCGCAGCGGAACTGCAGGGGCGCATCGTCCAGGCGCCCCCGGGTGTGCCCGTGGGGGCGCTGGTGGCCCGGGGCGAGGTTGCGCTCGGTTTCCAGCAGCTCAGCGAGCTGATGCATCTCGAAGGCATCACCGTGGTCGGGCCGTTGCCCGAGCCGGTCCAGATCCTCACCATTTTCTCGGCGGGCCTGTGCGCGGGCTCGACGCAAGGCGAGGCGGGGCGCCGCATGCTCGATTTCATGGCTTCTCCCGAGGCGGCTGAAACCAAGCGGCGCCACGGCATGGAGCCGGCCTGAACCCAACGCCGCAAGGCACCTGCAAGGAAAATCGCCAATGAGCCTCGTCATCGATTGCCACGGCCACTACACCACGGCGCCCAAGGCGCTGGAGGATTGGCGCAACAAACAGATCGCGGGCATCAAGGACCCGGCCGTGATGCCGCGGGCCGCCGACTTGAGGATAGGCGATGACGAGCTGCGCGAGTCGATCGAATCCAACCAGCTGCGCCTGATGAAGCAGCGCGGCAGCGACATCACCTTGTTCTCGCCGCGGGCGAGCTTCATGGCGCATCACATCGGGGATTTCAACGTGTCGTCCACGTGGGCGGCGATCTGCAACGAGCTGTGCTTTCGGGTCAGCAGGCTCTTCCCCGACAATTTCGTTCCGGTGGCCATGCTGCCGCAGTCGCCCGGCGTCGATCCGAAAACATGCATCCCCGAGCTGGAGAAATGCGTCAGGGAATACGGCAACGTCGGCATCAACCTGAACCCGGACCCCTCCGGCGGCCACTGGAATTCGCCGCCCCTGCCGGACCGCCACTGGTACCCCATCTACGAAAAGATGGTGGAGTACGACATCCCGGCGATGATCCACGTCAGCACGAGCTGCAACCCCTGCTTCCACACCACCGGTGCGCACTACCTCAACGCGGACACCACCGCTTTCATGCAGTGCCTGACGTCCGATCTGTTCAAGGATTTCCCGACGCTGCGCTTCCTGATTCCCCATGGCGGCGGCGCCGTGCCGTACCACTGGGGACGCTTCCGCGGCCTGGCGCAGGAGCTCAAGAAGCCGCTGCTCGCCGAGCACCTGCTGAACAACGTCTATTTCGACACCTGCGTCTATCACCAGCCGGGCATCGACCTGCTCAATACGGTGATCCCGGTGAAGAACGTGCTGTTCGCTTCCGAGATGATCGGTGCCGTGCGCGGCATCGATCCCGAAACGGGCCACTATTACGACGACACCAGGCGCTACATCGAGGCATCGAAGCGGCTGAGCAGCGAGGACCGGCACCAGATCTACGAGGGCAACGCGCGCCGCGTGTTTCCGCGGCTCGACGCGCTGCTTACGGCCAAGGGATACAAGGGGAACCGCTCATGACCACACTTGGAATCGTCAAACGCAGCATCGTGCGGGCCGACATCGCCGCCGTGGAACAGCTCTCGCGCTTCGGCGTGGCGACGGTCCACGAAGCCATGGGCCGCGTCGGACTGGCCAAGCCCTACCTGCGTCCGATCTATGCCGGTGCGCACGTGTGCGGTCCGGCGGTCACGGTGCTGCTGCATCCCGGCGACAACTGGATGATGCATGTGGCGGCCGAGCAGATCCAGCCGGGCGACGTTGTCGTGGCGGCTGTCACGGCCGACTGCTCCGACGGCTACTTTGGCGACTTGCTGGCCACGTCGTTTCGCGCCCGCGGCGCGATCGGCCTGGTCATCGACGCAGGCTGCCGCGACGTGAAGGACCTGACGGCCATGGGATTTCCCGTCTGGAGCAAGGCCATCAGCGCCAAGGGAACGATCAAGTCGACGATCGGCTCGGTCAACGTTCCTGTTGTCTGCGCCGGCGCCCTGGTCAATCCGGGCGACGTGGTGATCGCCGATGACGACGGGGTGGTGTTCGTCCCCGCAGACAGCGCCGGGCAGGCGGCCGAGGCAGCCGCGGCGCGTGAAGCCAACGAAGGCGAAAAGCGCGCCAAGCTCGCCGCCGGCGTGCTGGGGCTGGACATGTACAAGATGCGCGAGCCGCTGGAAAAGGCGGGACTGAGATACATCGATTAGCAAAGACCCCCGAAAGAAAAGAAGCGACGACCATGCAATTCCAGAAAACCCCCGGCTGGCTCGACTGGTATGCCGGCCCCAGCAAACCGCGTTTCAAGTTGCCGCCGGGCAGTGTCGACGCGCATTGCCATGTGTTCGGCCCGGGCGGGCAGTTTCCCTACGCGCCCGAACGCAAGTACACCCCCTGCGATGCGGGCAAGGAGCAGCTGTTCGCGCTGCGAGACCACCTGGGCTTCGACAGGAACGTGATCGTGCAGGCCACCTGCCACGGCGCCGACAACAGCGCGTTGGTCGACGCCCTGCGCCATTCGAACGGCAAGGCCAAGGGCATCGTCACCGTCAGGCGCAACGTCAGCGACGAGGAGCTGCGCGACATGCACGTGGCCGGCGTGCGCGGCGTGCGCTTCAACTTCGTGAAGCGCCTGGTGGACTTCACGCCCAAGGACGAGCTGATGGAGATCGCGTCCCGCATCGCCCCGCTTGGCTGGCATGTGGTGATCTATTTCGAAGCAGTGGACTTGCCCGAGTTGTGGGACTTCTTCACGGCCTTGCCCACGACCGTGGTGGTCGACCACATGGGGCGGCCGGACGTGAGCAAGCCCGTGGACGGGCCCGAGTTCGAATTGTTCATGAAGTTCATGAAAGAGCACTCCAACGTCTGGAGCAAGGTCACCTGTCCGGAACGGCTGAGCAATTCGGGGCCGCCGGCACTCGACGGCGAGCGGAACGCCTACCGTGACGTGGTGCCTTTCGCGCGCCGGCTGGTGGAAAATTTTCCCTACCGGGTGCTCTGGGGCACCGACTGGCCCCATCCCAACCTGAAAAACCATATGCCCGACGACGGCCTGCTGGTGGATTTCATTCCGCACATCGCGGTGACCTCCGAGCTGCAACACAAGCTGCTGGTGGACAATCCGACGCGCCTGTACTGGCCTGAAGGAACAACATGAGCCTCCGTGCCCACATTCATTCGCTGCGCCGGCTGCGCGGAGGCTGACATGCCCCTGGACAAACCGTACCTGGACGTGCCCGGCACCACGATCTTCGATGCCGAACAGTCGCGCAAGGGCTATCACCTCAACCAGTTCTGCATGTCGTTGATGAAACCGGAGAACCGCCAGCGCTTCAAGGCGAACGAGCGCGCCTACCTGGACGAATGGCAGATGAGCGAAGAGCAGAAGCAGGCCGTGCTGGCGCGCGACCTGAACCGCTGCATCGCGCTGGGCGGCAACATCTACTTCCTGGCCAAGATCGGCGCCACCGACGGCAAGAGTTTCCAGCAGATGGCCGGCAGCATGACGGGGATGACGGAAGAGCAATACCGCGCCATGATGATGGCCGGGGGCCGCTCCATCGAGGGCAATCGCTACATCGGCGAAAAGCCGGCGGAGAAGAAATAATGGCCCGCATCACCGCCAGCGTGTACACCTCGCACGTGCCGGCCATCGGCGCGGCGCTCGACATGGGCAAGACGCAGGAGCCTTACTGGCAGCCGCTGTTCCAGGGTTACGAGTTTTCCAAGCGGTGGCTGAAGGAACGCCGGCCCGATGTTGTCTTCCTTGTCTACAACGACCATGCCAACGCCTTCAGCCTGGACCTGATTCCCACCTTCGCGATCGGCGCCGCCGCAGAGTTCAACGTGGCCGATGAAGGCTGGGGGCCGCGGCCCGTGCCCAAGGTGATCGGCCACCCGGAGCTCGCATCGCATATCGCGCAATCGGTGATCCAGCAGGATTTCGACCTGACCATCGCCAACAGGATGGACGTGGACCATGGCCTCACCGTGCCGCTGTCGCTCATGTGCGGCCAGCCGCAGGCCTGGCCTTGCCCCGTGATCCCGTTCGCGGTCAACGTGGTGCAGTACCCTGTCCCTTCCGGAAGGCGCTGCCTGAACCTGGGCAAGGCGATACGCAAAGCCGTCGAGAGCTACGACGCGGACTTGAACGTGCAGATTTGGGGCACCGGCGGCATGAGCCATCAGCTGCAAGGACCGCGCGCGGGGTTGATCAACCGCGAGTTCGACAACGCATTCCTCGACCGCATGATCGGCGACCCCGAGGCCCAGGCCGCCATGCCGCATATCGACTACGTGCGGGAGGCCGGCAGC
>DATMBW010000289.1:0-5045 GCA_035559095.1 Ramlibacter sp. | reverse complement strand
CTGAAGCGTCAGGCGTCGCGAGAATGTGGTCATCGGTGGACACGGCGCGAGTATAGCGACGAGGTCCCGCGCGGGCACCGTCTCGGCGCCCGCGCGCGGAGGCGACTGGATCGCGACTCGCGCAGCCCCCGACCTTCACGGTAGTGGCTTCGCGCACGACTGGCGCCCCGTTCTCCACGGCGCTAACGGCCGTGCTGGCACAAGGTCCCTGCAGCCAGCCGCCGCAACAGCGCGCGTCAACTCCCCAGCAGTTCGCCGAGCGGCTTCAAATTGTCGACCCGGTCGCACACGGCCTTGACGATCATCAGGATGGGCACGCCCAGCAGCAGACCCCAGACGCCCCATAGCCAGCCCCAGGCGAGCACGCCGATGAAGACGGCCACCGGGTTCATCCGGCTGGCCTTGCTGGTAAGCCACGGCACCATCAGGTTGCCTTCGACCGTGTGGATGGCGAGTGAAATTCCCGCCACGGTCAGCGCCATGTTGATCTGGCCGAACTGCAGGAACGCCACGAGTGCCGCCGCGCCGGTGACCAGAACGGACCCGACGTAAGGAATGAGGTTCAGGACGCCGGCGGCAAAGCCCCACACGGCGGCATGCTTGAGTCCGAGCGCCCAGAACGCAAGTCCCGTGGTCACCCCCACCACCACGCTCGCCAGCAGCTGGACCAGCAGGTAGCGCTGGATCTGCGCGGTGATCTCGTCCAGCGCCTGCACGGTGATTTTCTTGCTGCTCAGGGTGCTGCCGCTGATCTTGACCAGCTTGCGGCGGAAAGTGTCCCCCGACAGCAGCAGGAAATAGGTGAGGAAGGTGACAACCGTGATCTGGCCGATCAGGCTGGCCAGTCCCACGGTTCCGGTCCAGAGATAGTCGCGGATGTCAAAGCGCGCCTTTTCGATCGTGACGCGCTGCACCCCACGCCCGGCCGGGGACGCCGGGCTCGCCGCCTGGGCCGCTTGCTCCAGCTGGGCAGCAGCCTTCTGAACCGTCTCCAGCGGAGTTTCCGCCTTGCCGGCAGGCCGCATGGAATCCCGCAGTTTCCTGGCCGCCGCGGGCAGGGATTCGATCAGCTGGTTCGCGTCGTCACTGAAGGAATAGACCGAGGCGCCCAGGCCGCCCAGGATGCCGACGATCAGCACCGCGGCGCTGATCGCCCGGGGAATACGCCAGCGCTGCAGCACATCGACGATGGGCGACAGCGCGTAACTGAACATGAAGCCCAGCATCAGCGGGATGAAGAACGCGCTGGCCCAGCGCAGAGTGGCCAGGACGGCCAGCACCGTGAGCAACCCCAGCGCCGCGCTGCGCATGTTCACCGGCACGCGCGGCGCCGCAGGGACGGCATCGTCCCGGTCGGCCGCCGGCGCATCCTTGTCACGACGTTCTTCCATGGGCCTGTCCTCGTGCTGCCGGTGCCGCGCCAGCCGATCAGGCCGCCATCGCCTCGCGCACCGCATTGAGCTGCCGGCGCGAAACCGACAGCAGCTCGTCGATGCCGTTGAGCCGCACGGCCCAACCCTCGCCTTCTTCGGGGTCGTAGTGCTTTTCCAGCGCCCGCACCGCGCGCCGGGCCACGAGCGCATTGCGGTGCACGCGCAGGAACTGCGCGGCGTGGCGCTCTTCGAGCTCGCTCAGCGAGGCATCGAGAATGTAGCTCTTGGCCGCGGTGCGAACCGTGACGTACTTGAGTTCGGCCTTGAAATACAGCACTTCGGCCAGCGGCACCCGCTCGGTGCGTCCGCGATCCTGTATCAGGAGGATTTCGGGTTCGGCATTTGCGGCGCTTTTCGCCAGGGCCAGCCGCTGCACTTTCTGCAGCGCCACCTGCAGGCGTTCGAGGCGCACCGGCTTGGTCAGGTAGTCGACGGCTTCGAGATCGAACGCGGCTACCGCGTGTTCGGCATGGGCAGTGACGAACACCACGGCCGGAGGCCGCGGCAGCGACCGCAAGGCCTGGGCAAGTGCCAGCCCGTCGGCGCCGGGCATGTGGATATCGAGCAGCACGGCGTCGAACCGCTGCCGCTGCAGCAACTCCATCGCCTGCGCCGCATTGCCGGCCTCCGCGGCAACGGCGGCGACGGGAGCGGCGCAGTCGCCCAGCAGGATGCGCAGGCGCGAACGCGCCAGCGCCTCGTCATCGACCAGCAACAGCTGCAAACTCATGCGCGTCTCACAGCGGCACCTCGATCCGCACCTGGTAGATCCCGTTCTTCAGCACTGTCTGGAACTGGCCCTGGACGTCGTGCAGCAGCCGCAGGCGGTCGCGCACGTTGTCCTGGGCCACGCCATGCCCGCGCCGCCCCTGCCCGGCTGGCACGGTATTGGTCACCTTGATCACAACCGTGCTGCCGCGGCACTGGGTGCTGATCTTCACCTCGGCGCCCGCGGCGCTGGGCTCCACCCCATGCTTGACGGCATTCTCCACCAACGGCTGCAACAGCAGCGCCGGCATCCGGGCGACGCCGGCCGCGCCGTCGAGCGCCCATTCGACCTGGAGCCGCTCGCCGAAACGTACCTGCTCGATATCCAGGTAACGGCGCGCCAGGGCGACTTCCTCGGCCAGTGTCACGGTCTGGCCCGGATCCATCAGGGCGTGGCGAAACAGGTCGCTCAGGTCTTCCAGGATGGCCTCCGCCCGGCGCGGGTCCTCGCGCACCAGGGCGATCGCGCTGTTGAGGGTGTTGAACAGGAAGTGGGGGCGGATGCGCGCCTGCAGCTCCGACAGCCGCGCCGCCGTGTCCGCCGGCATCCGCCCTTTGGCCCGCAGCACCAGCGCGGCCACGAGCGCTGCCGAAAGCAGGGCGCCGGAGAAGGCCGACGCGACCCAGGGTGCCTGCCCCGCGAACCCGGCCAGGGCCATCAGGGCGCAGCCATACAGCCCCGCCAAAGCCCCCAGCGCAATGCCGAAGACCTGCTGCGCGGCCGACGCCAGCCGGGCCAGCAGCTGCTTGAGGCTGCAGGCCACGATCAGCCAGGCCAGGGTGGCCGGCAACGCCGCGCCGCTGAGCACGGCCACGCGCAATATCCAGTCGGCCAGGCCGCCCGCGCCGAACATGGCGCCGGCGGACATCACCGTCTCGACGAACAGCACCGCCCTCAGAATGACGCCGACGTGGCAGGCGTCGAACACCAGCGCCCGCTCGGGCCGCCGCGGCGCCTGGGGGTTCGCGTCGGGGAACGCCGATAAAATTTGGGAATCTTTCATCAGGAATGTGGCTTTTGGCCCGATTATTGGTGATCCTTGCCCAAACACCCCCGGGTCGAACCAGTAACACAGGCCGCCCACCCCTTCTATGAACCAACTCGATAAGAAATCCCAAGCCTGGTCGGCCCTGTTCTCGGAGCCGATGAGCGAGTTGGTGAAACGCTACACCGCCAGCGTTTTCTTCGACCAGCGCCTGTGGCGCGCGGACATCGAGGGATCCCTGGCGCATGCGGAAATGCTGGCGGCGCAAGGCGTCATTTCGCGCGGCGACCGGGAGGCGATCGAAAAGGGCCTGGCGCAGATCGGGCAGGAGATCGAATCGGGCAGCTTCGAGTGGAAGCTGGACCTGGAAGACGTCCACCTGAACATCGAAGCGCGCCTGACCCAACTGGCCGGCGACGCCGGCAAACGGCTGCACACCGGCCGCAGCCGCAACGACCAGGTGGCGACGGACGTGCGCCTGTGGCTGCGCGGCGAGATCGACCTGATCGCCGGCCTGCTCGCCGACCTGCAGAAGGCGCTGCTGGCCCTGGCGGAGAGGAACGCCGAAACCATCATGCCCGGCTTCACGCACCTGCAGGTGGCGCAGCCTGTCAGCTTCGGGCACCACATGCTGGCTTATGTGGAGATGTTCAGCCGCGACGCCGCGCGGATGGCAGACGTGCGCCGGCGCGTCAACCAGCTCCCGCTGGGAGCGGCGGCGCTGGCCGGCACCAGCTATCCGCTGGACCGCGAACGGGTCGCGCGGACCCTTGGCATGGACGGCGTGTGCCAGAACTCCCTTGACGCCGTCAGCGACCGCGACTTCGCAATCGAGTTCACCGCCGCGGCCTCGCTGGCGATGGTGCACGTCAGCCGCCTGTCCGAGGAGCTGGTCCTGTGGATGAGCCAGAACTTCGGCTTCATCGAGATCGCGGACCGCTTCACGACCGGCTCGTCGATCATGCCGCAAAAGAAGAACCCCGACGTGCCCGAACTCGCGCGCGGCAAGACCGGCCGAGTGGTCGGCCACCTGATGGGGCTGATCACGCTGATGAAGGCCCAGCCGCTGGCCTACAACAAGGACAACCAGGAAGACAAGGAGCCGCTGTTCGACACCGCCGACACCTTGAAGGACACGCTGCGCATCTTCGCCGAGATGGTGGGCGGCGTCACCGCGAAGCCCGAGGCGATGGAAAAAGCCGCTCTCAAGGGCTACGCGACCGCCACCGACCTGGCCGACTACCTGGTCAGGAAGGGCCTGCCCTTCCGGGATGCCCACGAAACCGTCGCCCAAGCCGTCAAGGCGGCGATCGCCCACCAGGTCGACCTTTCGGAGCTGCCTTTGACTGTCCTCAAGCAGTTCAGCCCCGCGATCGAAAAGGACGTCTACGACGTGCTGTCGCTGCGGGGGTCGCTGAACGCGCGCAATGTGCTGGGCGGCACGGCGCCGGCACAAGTGAGGGCACAGATCGCCAGGCACCGCGCACGGCTGGGCTGAGGAGCACCTCACCCAACGGGTGAACCAGGGTGAACTAGTCAGGGCGTTCGTAAAGGCGCATAGTGCCCGCATGGGCCCTGCCAGCACGAGAACCGCACGGCACCGGAACGGCGCCACCCCTGTCTGGCGCACTTTTGCCGTGGCGCTGGCGCTCGGCCTGCTCGCGGTTTGCACGGCACGCGCCGCGCCGGTGAGCGTGCTGAAGGTGCAGGACGCTATCGGGCCGGCCAGCGCCGACTATGTGGTGCGCGGCATCAAGAAGGCCGGCGAGGCGGGCGCGCCGCTGGTGGTGATCGAACTCGATACGCCAGGGGGCCTCGACACCTCGATGCGCCAGGTGATCCAGGCGATCCTGGCCGC
>DATMBW010000288.1:0-21421 GCA_035559095.1 Ramlibacter sp. | reverse complement strand
CAATGGGCGTGGCGTGGACTCCAGCCGCACTGGCGCAGGCCCCGGGCTGTTGCACCCACCTGGGCGGTTCGGTTGTTTGTCCCGGCGGACTGCCCGCGGGCAGCGCGAGCGTCGAGTTCGTGCCGGAAGGCACGAATTGGGTGACTCCGGCCGGCCAACAGGTCTTCGTGCCGGCCAAGACGTTCGCCAACTGCACGGCACCCTCTTCGCAGGCACCGAAGACTCCCGCAGCAGCCCCAGCCACATCCGCGCCTGCGGGTGCTTCTGCGCCCCCTGCCGCGTCCAAACCGCCTGCAGCATCAACGCCCCCCAGCGCATCGACGCCCCCCGGTTTGTCCGCGCCGCCTCCAACCGTTTCTGCCCCGGCGAGCCCGTCGTCGCCGCCCGCGGCCGCATCACCGCCCACCACCGAGCATCCGCGCCCGGCCGGGCGGCCGGGCGAGCGCGCGAGAGTTCCTCCGCCTGTGAGGATGCCGGAATCGCAGCCGCTCATCGTCGTGCCGGGCGCGCCTGCCGAAGAGGGCAAGGACGTCGACCACGCCATCGGGCGGATGGGCGCGCTGCTGCGCGCACGCGAGCAACAGCAAGCCGCGAGCTCGGCCGTGGCCGCGTGCCCACCGCCGGGCGAGAAGCGCAAAGGATCGAATTCGCGCGTCATGCGCGCGGACGCCGGTTGCGCGTGCGAGCCTCCGGGAGTCCTCAAGAATGAAGCGCCCGGCGGCCCGGCGCCGGGACCGGCGGCCGCTGGATTGCGCGCCGAAGTTCACGTCAATCCGAACTGGAGGCCCATGCCCAGGCCGGTGCGGGCCAATTTGGGTGATGACGCCGGCAAGATCAGCGGGGTGACGCGTTTTGGCGAAATCTCGGGCGCCGACGGTGCGTGCACCGTCGTCAAGGGCAACTGTCCCGGTACCTGCGTCACGCTTGCCTACAGTTTCGTGCACCTGGATTTCTCGGTCGAGATCTCGTATGTCCGCGGCATGAGGAGCAAGGCCGCGCATGAGGCCGTGCATGCGCACCAGATGGCCGCGGCGGTTCAAGCGGCACTGCAGGGGCTTGCACCCAACCCCGGCTTCGGATGCATGCCGCCTGCGGCGGCAGAGCGGATGCTGGATTCATGCAAGAGGCAACTCGTCCGGGAAGCCCGTACCCTCACGACCCGGACGATGACCGCCTGGCAGGCCGAGCGCGACGGATTCCAGCGCAGCAATCGCGACTACCGCGGCGACCCGATGGAAGTCGAAGCGTTTGCCGAGGAAGCCAAAGGCGATAGCGCCGCTTTTCCCGCGGATGTCGAGCCGCCGCCGGAATTCAGGGAGCGTTGACGTTCGCCGGCGGGCCGGTGTGAGGCATCAGGCGGGGGTTGGCGAGCTCCGCCGGCCGGTTGCGCTCAGTGCGCCGTGCCCTCGTCCGCCGTGGAACCGTAGTCCTGCAGCGCCCACAAGGCCAAGGTGAGGACGATCAGCCCGGTCACCAGCGCACTTGCCTTGGCCGCAGGCGACGCTATTCCCAGCACCCAGGGCGACACGGCCAGCCACAGCCCGAGCACGGTTTCAGTCCATTCCTCCCAGGCACGCGGGAAGAAGATCGCCCCGAGCGCGGTGGCGATGAGCAGCGCGCCCACCAGCATCGCGTTTCCCACGGCGGTCACCTCGCCTTGGTACCCCAGGATCAACGGCGAGAATATGAGCCACGCACCCAACAGTGCGTTGGCCGAGTCCTGCCAATGCTTGCCCTTCATGATTCACCTCCGGTTTGAAAGCAATCTCTGATTGACGGCAAGGCAGGCGCGGATGAGATGTGATCGGCGCCTGACCAAAAAAGGCGCCTGAACTATAGTGCTGCGTTTCTGAATTTCCTTGATTGCCGTCAATCTTCGGGAAACGCCCGGCCCATTTCTGATCTGCCGCGGTGCGCGCACTTTGTCGCAGGTCAATGTTTCATCCGGGCTCGGGGAAAACCAGTTACAGCCCGCGACGGCGGGACTGGCATGGTGGCGTTTCCACAAGAACGATAGACGGAGACAAAGATGATGAGATGCAGTGTCGGCTTGCGCTGGCCCTACGGCGTTGCCCGCCGCCGCGCGATCCTTGCGATGTCGGCGGCTGCCTGCACGGGAGTTCTTCCGGGCCTTGCATTCGCGAAGAACGAAGGCGTCACCGACACTGAGATCCTTCTCGGTCAATCCTGCCAGCTCAGCGGGCCGCTTGCGGCGCTGACGACCGAGGTGCGCCTGGGCGCGAAGCTTCATTTCGACGAGGTCAACCGCAACGGCGGCATCAACGGCCGCCAGGTGCGCGTGATCGCCCTGGACGATGCCTACGACCCCAAGCGCAGCGCCGAAAACACGATCAAGCTGATCGACGAGGAGAACGTTCTCGCCTTGTTCCAATACGCGGGCACTCCCGGTTCGCTCGCGGCGGTGCCGATCGCCGAGGAAAAGCGGGTGCCGCTTTTCGCGCCCTTCACCGGCTCGGACGCGCTGCGGACCAAGCACAGCCGCTACGTGTTCAACATCAAGGCGGGCTACGGAGACGAACTCGAGGCCATGGTCAAGCAGATCGGCTCGATCGGGATCAACAAGGCGGCCGTGGTCTACCTGAACAACGGCTTCGGAACGGGAGGTCTTGCGCAAGTCGAAAAATCGGCCGCGTCGCACCGTGTCCAGCTGCTATCCAAGGCCGCGCTCGAAGCGGACGGCTCGAAGATGGATGCGACAGTCGCCGCCACGGCGCAGCATCAACCGCCCGCCATCATCATCATCAGTGCCGGAAAATCCAGTGTCGACTTCATCGACGCCTATTTGAAGGCGGGCCATCGAAGCACGTTCTACATGCTGTCCGTCACCAGCAACACCCAACTGGTTCAGGTCCTGGGCCCGCGCGCCCGCGGCATCGTGATTTCCCAGGTGGTTCCTTCGCCCTGGAACCTGTCGATCAAGCTGGTCAGGGAATTCCAGACCCTGGCGCGTGCCGCACGGCTGGAGAACCTCACTTTCAGCCAGATGGAAGGCTTCGTCGCCGCCAACATCATGACCGACGCGCTCAAACGTGCCGGCAAAATACCGACCCGCGACGGACTGATCCGGGCCCTCGAAGAAACAAGACGCCTTGATCTCGGCGGCTACCTGGTCGAGCTATCCCCGACGCGCCATAGCTCCGGCAAGCTGGTCGATCTGCTCATCCTCGATTCCCAGGGCAAATTCAGAAAATAGCGCTACCGCGCGACGCACGTAGGAAAAAGACTACGGGCGAGCGGGCATTTTGCTTCTGATGACTGTGCAGGCGCGTGGCTAAGCTGGACAGCAAATGCCAAATTCCAAACCAAACGCAATAAACCGGCCCAGGAGGATTCCGCGCAGCGGCCATGGGGCCGCCAGCGTGATACCGCACCTCAATGACATGTTCCGGCTGGAGCCTTCGAACCTGGAGAACTTGATGCCCGACGAGAAATCCGTCTGGCAGGAAAAGCCGGGATCCGAGCCGGCCAGCGACGCGCGTGCCGACGGCGGCTGAGATTTCTAACGCGCCTTGATCATGGCCGGCCGCGGCAGGCCGATTCCGCCGCGCGGCTTGTCCTCGCGCTGCGCCAGTTGCTCGGCCTTGCTGGCCCAGCGCTGCGACAGCTTGGCGAAGATCGTCCGGCATTCCGTGGTGAAGCAATCCTGTTCGCGCAGCACGCCCAGGTTCCTGGCGATCTTGCGGGCGATCAGGTAGCGGTGCGCGGGCGCCGCCGTCTGCATGAAGGCAGTCATCAACGAGAGTGTCGCCATCCAGAGGGCGGCGCAGGCGCGCGAAAGTGCGAGCGCATCGGCGTTCATCGCAGCCCCTTTGCGGCGGCCGGACTCGCGAGCGGAAAGGTTTTCATGAAGCGGCTCCCTGGCGACGACCTTGCGTCATCGTAGGGAAAGCGGCGGCGGTCCCCTGTCAGTCGTGGGACCCAAGGGCGGCCCGCCGTTTCCTACAGCGGGCCGGCCCGGCCGCATTGCACGGCCGGGAAGATGTTGCATCAACGAGATTCGGGTGAACCGCTGTTGCGGGCGTGACGCTTGCGGCCCGCGGCGCGCGCCTCCTCGCTGCTGAACTCGTGGGCGTGGCCGCTCTGGTGCGCTGCCCGCCCGCCCAGACTGGCGATTTCACGCTGGCGCTGCGGGTCCATTGCGGCGAAGCCGCGCAGGCTTCTGCGCTGGGACGCGGAACCGTTGCCCATGCCTTGGCCGGGGTTGTCTGGTAAAGCCATGTTCGATCCTTTCGGTGGTGGTTTGGACGAATCCCCCTGTGGCAAGGTTCGTGCCCGTCCATGAAGCCAGTTTTCGAGTGCCTTTGGATGACTTTTTCCGGCCGCGCTCATTGCTCGGCTGTAAATATTGCGGCAAGTGGAGATGCTTACCGGATCAATCAAAAAGCACCGGCACGCGGACAAGCCCCGGCACGCAGGACTTCGCGCGGCGGCGGCCGCGCCGAGGGGCCTGTTAACACTGTTCTTGGCAGTGCGAAAAAAAGGCCAATTGCGTTGTTGCGGCGGCTGGCCGCACGTCAAGTGCGGCTGCACCGCTGCGCCTAGCACTTGACCTTTTTGACTCGCAACGCATCTGCCACAGTGTTAACAGGCGCTAGGGACCGTATTCCTTGAGCCGGTTGTACAGGGTCTTGAGGCTCACGCCCAGTGCGGCGGCGGTGCGTTCTTTCTGGTGGCCGAAGTGTTCCAGCGTGGCGAGGATCAACTGCCGCTCCGTCTCCGCCAGCGAGGTGCCCAGGGCGATCTCGATGGTGCCGCTGCCTGCGTGGCGCGTGGGGTCGGCCAGGACGTCGCGCGGCAGCCACTGGTCTCCGATCTCGGGACCGGCCGTCATGACCCAGGCGCGCTGCAGCACATTGCGCAGCTCGCGCACGTTGCCGGGCCAGCGGTATTGGGCCAGCCGCTCCATGGCAGCCGGCGTGACACGCTTGAACGAACCTTCGCGCTGGCCGATCTCCTGCAGGAAATAGCTGACCAGCAGCGGCAGGTCGTCACGGCGATCGCGCAGCGGAGGCAGCTGGATCGGGAAGACGTTGAGGCGATAAAAAAGGTCTTCGCGCAAGTCGCCGCTGGCCAGGGCCTGCAGCGGGTCGCGGTTGCTGGCCGCGATCACGCGCACGTCCGTCTCCTGCGGAGTGCTCGAGCCCACGCGCATGAACGTGCCGGTTTCCAGCACGCGCAGCAGCTTGACCTGCAGGGCGGGCGGCATCTCGGTGATTTCATCCAGGAACAGCGTGCCGCCGTGGGTGCGCTCGAAGAAGCCCTGGTGCTGGCGCTCCGCGCCGGTGAAGCTGCCCCGCTCGTGGCCGAAGATCTCGCTTTCGATCAGCTGCGGCGAGATCGCCCCGCAGTTGACGGCCAAAAAGGGCCGCGCGCGCCGGCGGCTGAGGTCGTGCATGGTGTGCGCCACGACCTCCTTGCCGGTGCCGCTCTCGCCCGTGACGAACACCGTGACCGAAGTGCCCGCCACGCGTGCGATCTGCTGGTACACCTGGTTCATCGGCTCGGACTTGCCCACCAGGTGGCCGAACCGGCCGGTGCGCAGCAGGATTTCGTTCAGGCTGTCGACCTCGGCTCGCAGCACCGAGGGCCGCATGACCCGCGTGAGGATGCTGTGCAGCTGCCTGGCGCTGACCGGCTTGATCAGGTAATCGGCCGCCCCGTAACGCAAGGCCTGGATCGACGTCTCCAGGGTGGCGTGGCCGGTCATCAGCACCACTTCGGAGTTGCCGATCAGGTCTTGCTCGTCCAGCAGGCTCATGCCGCTGCCGTCGGGCAGCCGCAGGTCGAGCAGCACCAGGTCGGGCTGTTGCAAGGCCATCTGCCGTCGCGCCTCATGCAGCGAACGGGCGGTAGCGGTGGAAAAGCCTTCGGTAGCGACGAGCGCCGCCATCATCTGCGCGGCGTCTGCGTCGTCTTCAACGATCAGTGCATGCCCCATTGTTGTTGCTCCCTTTGGCCAGGGGACCCAGCCCAACCGGGCCAGCCCCATTATTTCGCGCGGCAACGGTTGTGCTGTAACACAAGGTCAGTAGCTCGTCAATCGGAACTCAGGGTGGCGCGCAGCTGGTTGCGATCGACGGGCTTGACCAGATACGCGTCGAAACCGGCCACCAGAGCCGCTTTGGCATCGCGTTCCGCCCCGTAACCGGACAACGCGATCATTCTTCCGGAATAGCCCGCTGCGCGAGCGTGGCGCGCCAGCTCGTATCCGGTCAGGCCGGGCAGACCGATGTCCACGATGGAAACCTCCGGCCGGAGCTTGAGCAGCCGCGTCAGGCCCTCGATGCCATCGGCGGCGGTGCTCACGGTATGGCCGTCCAGTTCGAGCTTGGAGCGCAGCGCCGCCAGCACGTCGTCGTTGTCCTCGATCACCAGGACCTTGCGCCGGCGCGAGGCCGGCAGCGCGGCGCTGTCTTGCGACGGCGGCGCCGCCACGGCCGGCAGCCGCACGGTGAAGCGGCTGCCTTCACCCGAGCTTTCGGCGCCTACCGTGCCGCCATGCAGCTCGACCAGCCTGCGCACCAGCGTCAGTCCGATGCCCAGCCCGCCGGCCGGCCGGTGCAACGGTCGTTCGCCCTGGACGAACAGGTCGAAAATGCGCGGCAGCAGCGTCGCGGGAATCCCCAGGCCGCTGTCCTGGACCTGGAGTACGGCCGTGTCGTCCTCGCGCCGCACACTCACCTGGATCGACCGGCCGCGGGGCGTGAATTTGATGGCATTGGTCAACAGGTTGGTTACGACTTGCTCGATCCGCACGGCGTCCCCATCGACCCAGGCCTCATCGAGCTCGAGCCGCACCAGGTGGTCCTTCGCTTCGCCGGTGAGCGCCAGGGTTTCATTCACCCGCTGGACGATCGCCGCCAGGTTCACGATCCTGCGCGCCAGCGTGATCTTGCCGGCAATGACGCGGCCCACATCCAGCAGATCGTTCATCATGTGCGCCAGGTTGCGTGTCTGCCGACCGATGATCGCGCGCGCCTCGGCGGCATTGACGCTGCCGGGCTGCGCCGCATCCAGCACGTCGATGGCCGCGGAGATCGCACCGAGCGGGTTGCGCAGTTCGTGGCTGAGCATGGTCAGGAATTCGTCCTTGGCCCGGCTGGCCGCCTCGGCTTCGCGGCGCGCGGCGAGCGCGCGCTCGGTCAGTTGCGCGCGCGCTCGCTCGGCCTGCTTCTGGTCGGTCATGTCCACGGTAACGCCGGTCATCTGCGCCGCCCGGCCATCGCCGTCGTACTGCAGGACGATGCGGCTGGACAGCCACCGCGAGCCGCCATCGGGCCGCACCACGCAATATTCCAGCGTTTCCTTCTCCCGACGCAAGGCGCAGGCGGTCCAGAATTCGCGCTCCACCCGGTCGCGGTCGCCCGGGTCCATGCTCACGAACCACTGTCGCAAGCAGCCCGCGGGCAGCGCCTCGATCCCGAACAGCTTGCACTGTCCCGGCGTCCACGTCAGGGAATCGGTCTCGAACCAGTAATGGAAGAAGCCGACGCGGCCGGCTTCCTGGGCCAGCTCCATCAGGCGCTGGCTCTCGCGCAACTGCACGCTGGCGGCGAGCAGGCGTTCCTCGACCGACTTGCGCTGCGTGATGTCGACCAGGGCGCTGATTGCGCCGCGCGGCCGGCCGAGCCCGTCCTGCAGCGGCACCGCGTTGGCGATGACGAAAGTCGAGGGCCGGCCCTCGATCGCGATTTCCAGTTCCATCCCCATTACCGTTTCGCCCCGGGCCGCGGCGCGCTGCAACGGCTGCTGCCCCGGCGCAAGTTCGCGGCCATCGTGCAGCACCCGCATCGTGCCGGTCTTGTGCGAGTCGCTCGGGCCGATAAGTTCGTCCATCGCCGCGTTGTGCCAGATCGTGCTGCAACCCGGGTCGTGCGCGAAGGCCATGCCGATGGGGCTGCTGTTGAACAGGGTCTGGAATTCGTGAGCCTTGCCCTCGATCAGATCGCGCGTGGCGGCGTCCTGGGCGCGGGCCCGCAGGAGGGCGTCGCGCAAGAGCGCCACTTCGCGCACGGCCACGGGGCCGGACAACCCGGCGGGCCCTTGCGTAGCTAACTGGTGCAGCGGGCGTGCCACCCGGCGCGCCGCCACGGCGGCGAGCAGAAGGCCCAACAGCAGGCTCGCGCCTGCGGTGGACAGCGCCGCGACGGCGGCCTTGCGGTATGCCGCATCGATCGGCGCGGCCGGCAGCGTCACGCGCACCTGCCACCCGGCCAGGGCGACCTTGTGCCAGGCCGCGTACACAGGGCTGGCGTCGATGCCGCTGGACCGGTGCGTGCCGGCAGGCCGATCGCGCATCGCCGCGGCGGCCTCGCTGGGCAATGCCATGCCGGCGGGGGCAGGAGCGGGCGAATAGCCTATCAGGCGGCCTTGCGTGTCGTAGAGGCCGGCATGCGCATTCGCGGGCATGCTGGCCGTGCTGGCCAACTGTGGCCAGACGGCCTCGACGATGCGCGCGCCGAGCACGTAGCGCACCTTGCCGTCCTCAACCACAGGCAACGCCACCGCGATCTTGCGCCGGCCCTGGGCCGGGCCCTGCGCTACGCTCGACACGTGGGGTTGGGCCGCGCCGACAACGCTCTGGTGCAGCTCGCGCAATGCCTGCCCCGAGTCGCCGGGCCCGGCCTGCGATGCGGTGTCGAACAGCACTTCGCCGCCCGGGCCCAGCATGAAGACGCTATCCCAATCGCGCCGAAGCCGCCAGCGCGGCGGTGGCCCCAACCGCGCGGCGTGAGCCTGCGCCACGAACTCCGACTGAGACAGCGCCGTCAGCGCATCGAAAGACGAGGCCAACTCGCGATCCACCGCCTGCGACAGCGCGGTCGCGGAGCGAGCCAACTCCTCCTCGACTTGGGCCTGCTCGTCGCGCACGTCCGCGAAAATCCGGGCGCTCATGAGCCCGCCCAGAGGCAAGGTGGCCAGCAGGATGACAGCGACGAGGTACGTGCGCAGCGAAGCTCTGGGCCAAGAGCTCTCTAACCGGTCCATGAGGTGTTGCAACGATCGCATTGTCGAGTCCCGACGGGAGGCCAAGGGTAACGCCGGGCATGAAAAAAAGGTCCCGTTGCTACGAAACGTAACGCCGCCACGTTGGCCTTTGGAACATTCGAGGGAAATATGGAGTCTTGAAACACCTCAGCGCCTAGGTGATAAGGCCGAATACGGGGTCTTTTTTCTGCTCTAGACTCCTGGCCATGAAGCTCGACGTTCCGCCCGCGGTCGCGACGCCCGCCGAGGCCCAGTGGGTCGAGGGCGAACTTGTGCGCAGCCTGTTGCGCACGGCGCGCAGTACCCAGGTCGTCGGGCTGCTGCTGATCCCCGTTTTCGTCGGTGTGCTGTCGGGCGACGCGGCGATGGGAGCGCTGATGCTGTGGGCCCTGGCCGCGTTGGTGGTGGCTGCGGCGCGCTTTCGAATCATGCACAAGTATGTGCATGACGTGGTGGCCGGCGACGCCGCCGACCACCTGGCTTTCTTCGCCCGCTACCGCGTGCTATGGCCGGTCAGCGCCCTGGTCTGGGGCGCGTCCACGCTGCTGTATTTCGACCGCTCGTCGCTGGCCGACCAATTCATCTGCTGGCTGATCCTGGCCGGGCTGGCGATGTTCGCGATCAATGCGCTGTCCACGCACCTGTCCACCCTGCGCGCCTACCTGGACACGCTGGCGTTCACGGCGCTGGCGGTGATGCTGTGGCGCGTCGGCATCGAGCTGAAGTTCCAGGGCCCGCACTACCACTACTGGATCATCGCGCTGCTGGTGATCTTCTGGCAGGTGCTGCGCCAGGCGGGCCTTCGCCTGCACGAGACGCACCGCAAGAACTTCGAGCTGCAATACCGCAACAACCAGCTGATCGAATCGCTCACGCGGCAGACCCAGGCCGCGCTGGACGCGGTGGAGATCAAGAACCGGTTCCTCGCGAGCGCGGCGCACGACATCCGCCAGCCTGTTCATGCGCTGAGCCTGTACGCGGACTGGCTGGGCAGCGAGCCGGAACTGGTGCACGAGATCGCGCCCAAGATCGTGGAGTCGACCAAGGCCGTCAACGCGCTGTTCGATTCGCTGTTCGACCTGGTGCGCCTGGACTCGGGCAAGATCAAACTGAGTATCGAGCCCGTCGACCTGGGGCAGTTGCTGCACGACCTGGAGTTGCAGTACCGGCCGCTCGCCGAGGCCAAGGGCTTGCGCTTCCGGGTGCACGTGGTGCCGGGCACCGTGCTGTCGGATGCGATCCTGCTGCGGCGCATCGTCGGCAACCTGGTTTCCAACGCGGTCAAGTACACCCAGCGCGGCGGCGTTCTGCTGGCCTCGCGCGCCACCACGCAGGGCTGGCGTATCGACATCTGGGACACCGGCGTGGGCATCGCCCCGGTGCATCAGCGCGAGATCTTCCGCGAGTTCTACAAGGTGCCCAGCCATCCCGGCACAGAGGACGGATTCGGATTGGGGTTGTACATCGTGGCGCGCCTGGCCACGATCCTGGGCCATCCGCTCGCCCTGGCGTCGCGCCCCGGGCGCGGGACGGTCTTTCGCCTGATGCTCAAGCCCACCGACGCGGTGGAGGCGGCCGACCGGGCAGCGGCCTTCGGCGGCTCAGCTGGTCAGCATGCCGTGAGTACGAGCGTAATGGATGGTCTGGGTACGGCTCTTCACGCCCAACCGGCGGAATAGCCGCCAGAGGTGGACCTTCACCGTGTGCTCGCTGATGCCCAGCTCGTCGGCGATTTCGCGGTTGGACAGGCCCCGGTCCAGCATGACGATCAGCTGTTTCTGGCGCTTGGACAGCTTGTTGTCGGTGGGCGTGAGTTCCTCGAAACCTCCGTCGGCGGTCAGAAGCGCGCGCAACGCGTTGCCGATTTCCTGCGCGCCCGACGATTTTTCGATGTAAATATCGGCACCGGCTTCGATGCATTGTTCCTCGGCGTCGGCCGCCGGGGAGGCGGACAGCACGGCCAGCGGCGTGTCCGCGAAGCGATTCTTCATCTCGTGGATGCCGGAGGTGCCGGTGGTGTCGGGCAGCTTCAGGTCCAGGCAGATGAGGTCGGGCGGCCCGTGCTGCTTGACGGCGGCTTCGACCCCGCCGATGCGGTCGAGTTCGACCACATTGGCTCCCGGGCGCAGGCGGCGCATGAGCATTACCACGGCTTCTCGCATCAGCGGGTGATCATCGATGACGTACACGCTCATGGGCTTGGTATTCTTGATTTCGGCAGTCATAAGGAAGTAAGCATAACTCCGATTCGGCTTGCAGGCCAGACCGGCTTTAGCATGCCAACGATCATTGGGCCTGCGCCAGTTGCGCGAGCGCCGCCCCCACTTCGGCCGCGTCCACGCCGTCGGCCAGCTCCAGAGCGGTTTCGAGCCCGGCCGGGCCGTCGCGTTTGAGCTGGGCGATGGTGCGGCCCGCCTGCTGGGGCGAGTCGAACCCGGCACTGCGGGCGAGCAGCCGGCCGCCGCCATCCACCAGCTTGAAGTAGTGCCGCCCATCCGCTTCACGGTACTGCTTGAAGGCCGGCAGCGCGGCCTTGGCGGACTTGGCCCTGGCGCCCGGTCCGGCCTTCATGGCCAGGTTGCGCAGGCCCACGGCCGCGCGCAGTTCGGCCATGAAGGGCCTGGCGAGATCTCGGGCCTTCTCGGCCCCGGCGCGCAGGATCGTTTCGATCTCGGCCGGATTCGCGATGAGGGCGTCGTGGCGCTCGCGCATCGGTGCGATCTCGCGGTCGATGCGTTCGAACAGCAGCTGCTTGGCGTCGCCCCAGGCGATGCCGCCGGCATAGGCCTGGCGTAGCGACTGGGTCTCTTGCGGCGACGCGAACGCCTGGTAGATCTGGAACAGGGCCGAGCCTTCCACTTCCTTGGGCTCGCCCGGAGCACGCGAGTCGGTCACGATGGCGGCGATTTGCTTGCGGATCTGCGCGGGCGGCGCGAACAGCGGAATGATGTTGTCATAACTTTTGCTCATCTTTCGCCCGTCCAGGCCGGGCAGCATCGCCACCGCCTCGTCGATCGCCGCTTCCGGCGCCACGAAGTGTTCGCCGTACAGGTGGTTGAAGCTTTGCGCCATGTCGCGCGCCATCTCGATGTGCTGCACCTGGTCGCGGCCCACCGGGATTTTGTGTGCCTTGAACAGCAGGATGTCGGCCGCCATCAGCACCGGGTACATGAACAGGCCCGCCGTCACGTCCGCGTCCGGGTCGCTGCCTGCGGCGACGTTCTTGTCCACCGATGCCTTGTACGCATGGGCCCGATTGAGCAATCCCTTGCCGGTGACGCAGGTCAGCAGCCAGGTCAGCTCGGTCACTTCCGGAAGGTCCGACTGGCGATAGAAGAACACGCGATCGGGGTCGAGGCCGGCCGCCAGCCAGCAGGCGGCGATCTCCAGCGTCGAGCGCTGGATGCGCACCGGTTCGTCGCACTTGATCAAGGCGTGGTAATCGGCCAGGAAATAGAAGTTCTCGGTGCCGGCGCGGCGGCTGGCCTGCACGGCCGGGCGGATCGCGCCGACGTAGTTGCCCAGGTGGGGCGTTCCGGTGGTGGTGATGCCGGTCAGGAAGCGCACGGGTGAAGTCATCGGAAAACGAAGTGAAGAGGCAGGAGCAGCAGGTCCAGGGCGACGTACCCGACCTTGATCAGGGGCAGCAGCCAGTAGGTGCCGACCACACCCAGCAGGACCAGTCCCAGCACGATGAAAAAGCCCCAGGGTTCGACGCGGCTCAAGGCGAGCGCCTGCCGGCGCGGCAGCAGCCCCACCAGGATGCGGCCGCCATCCAGCGGCGGCAGCGGAAACAGGTTGAAAGCCCACATGACCAGGTTGACCAGCACGCCGGCCTTGCACATCTCGAGGAAGAATCGTTCGTTCACGTCGGCGCCCAGCAGCAGCGTGTACGCAACGGCCCACAGCATGGCCTGCACGAAATTGGACGCGGGCCCGGCCAGCGCGACCCAGACCATGTCGCGCTTGGGACGGCGCAGGCGCGCGAAGTTCACCGGCACCGGCTTGGCATACCCGAACAGGAACGCGCCCGAGGTCGCGAAATACAGCAGCAGCGGCATCAGGATCGTGCCCACCGGATCGATGTGCTTGAGGGGGTTGAGCGTGACGCGGCCCAGCATGTAGGCCGTGTTGTCGCCGAAATGCCGCGCGACGTAGCCATGCGCCGCCTCATGGATGGTGATCGCGAACAGCACCGGCAGCGCGTAGATCAGGACGGTTTGAATGAGGTTGGAAATATCCACGAGGCGGATTGTCTCAGACGGGGGAACTACAGCCCCAATGCCGCCAGGTCGCCCCGGCCTTTGCGCACGACCACCGCTTCGCCGCCGTTTCCCATGGGCGTCAGGTCGATGATGCTGGTGGGCTCGGAAGCGCAGGCGCCCACGTCGATGACGCCGGCGATCTGGTGCTCGAAACGGCTGCGAATTTCGTTCGCATCGTTCAGGGGCTGGGTTTCATTCGGCGGGATCAGCGTGGTCGCCAGCAGCGGCGCGCCGTGCAGCATCAGCAGATCCTGCAGCGCGCGATGCTCGGGCACGCGCAAGCCGATGGTCTTGCGCTGCGGATGGCTGACGCGGCGCGGCACCTCGCGCGTGGCCTCCAGGATGAACGTATAGGCGCCGGGCGTGGCGGACTTGAGCAGGCGGTACTGCCGGTTGTCCACGCGCGCGTAGTTGGCCAGCTCGCTCAGGTCGCGGCACAGCAAAGTGAGGTGGTGCCGGTCGTCCACGCCGCGAATCTGGCGCAAGCGGTCGACCGCTGCCTTGTCGTCCAGGTGGCAGGCCAGCGCATAGCTGGAGTCGGTGGGCACGGCCACGATGCCGCCGCGATCGAGCAGGGCGGCGGCTTGCTTGAGCAGCCGGACCTGCGGGTTGTCGGGGTGGACGTCGAAATATTGGGCCATCGCGTCTCAGGCTTCGATCGGTTCCAAGGCGAGGCGGCTCTCACGCACCGTGAGCCAGGCGCCGCCGGCGCCGCAAACGGCGATCATCGCGATCCCCAGCAGCGACCATTGGTCCGGCACGTGCTCGAACACCAGCCAGCCGGCGAGCATCCCGAAGGCGATCTGCGCATACAGGTAGGGCGTGAGCGTGGCGGCCGGAGCGCGCTGGTAGGCCAGGATCAGCACGAAGTGGCCGACGGTGGCCATCAGGCCCATGAAGCACAGCGCCGCCCAGAGCCACCAGGCGGGCAGGGCGGTCCACACCCAGGGCAGCGCCAGCGAGGCGATCAGCGTGCCGACCCAGCCGGTGTACAGGTGCATGGTGACGGGGTCTTCGGTGCGCGCAAGTTTGCTGGTGAGCACCTGGAACCAGGCATTGGTGACAGCCAGCCCCAGCGGCAGCAGGCTGGCCCAGTTGAAGGCCTCGCCGCCGGGCCGGATGATGACCAGGGTGCCGGCGAAGCCGCCGGCCACCAGCGCCCATCGCATGGGCGAGACGTGCTCCTTGAGCACGGTGGCGGCCAGCACGGTGACGGCCAGCGGCGCGATCATGACGATGGCCGTGAACTCGCCCACCGGCATGTACTTGAGGCTGGCGAAGGCCAGCAGGCTGCTCGCGAGCAGCAGCACGCCGCGCAGGCACTGGAACTTCGGGTGCAAGGTGCGCAGCACCGACATGCCGCGCGCCGGCAAAACGGTGAGCGTGGTGGCGATGGCCTGGAAGGCATAGCGGAACCACAGCGCCATCAACAGGGGCACCGATGCGCTCACGTACTTGGTGGTCGTGTCCAGCGCCGAAAAACACGCGCAGGCGCCCAGCACCAGCAAAATGCCGGCCAGTGTGCCGCGAACGCCGGCCGAAGACCCGCGCGGCGCCTTCACTGGATGCGGTCGGCCAGCACTTCCCAGACCGGTGTGAGCTCGCCAGGCAGGTAAGGCAGCTGGCCCAGGTCGGTGTGGCTTTCACCGGGGCTGTGGAAATCGCTGCCGCGCGAAGCGGCCAGGCCGAATTCGCGCGCGGTTTGCGCGTACTTGACGTACTCGGCCGCCGTGTGGCTGCCGGTCACCACCTCGACGCCGCGGCCGCCGTGGGCCTTGAATTCGCTGAACAACGCGAACTCCTCATTGGCCGTGAACTTGTAGCGCGCGGGGTGGGCGATCACCGCCATGCCGCCGGCGCTGGTGATCCATTCGATCGCCGCCTTCAGCGACGCCCAGCGATGCGGCACGTACCCCGGATTGCCGTCGGTCAGGTACTTGCGGAACACCTCGCCGGTGTCCTTGCAAACCCCGGTTTCGACCAGGAACCGCGCGAAATGCGTGCGCGAGATGAGCTCGGGGTTGCCGGCGTACTTGAGCGCGCCTTCGTAGGTCCCCGGAATGCCCACCCTGGCGAGCTGTGCGGACATCTCCTGGGCCCGAGCTCCGCGCCCGCCGCGCGTTTGCAGCAGGCCGCGCAGCATGGCGGGATCGTCCGCATCGAAGCCCAGACCGACGATGTGGACGGTTTCATCGGCGAAGGTCACGGAGATTTCAGTGCCGGTGAGGTACTTGATGCCATGGGCCCTGGCCGCGGCCGCGGCGCGCCGCTGGCCGCCGATTTCATCGTGGTCCGTCAACGACCACAGCTCGACTCCGTTCGCGGCGGCGCGGGAGGCCAGCTCTTCCGGCGTGAGCGTGCCGTCGGACACGACGGAGTGGCAATGAAGGTCGGCATTGAGGATAGGCACTGTCCAATTCTAGGCGTGCCCTGGTTTTGGCGCGCGCCGTGGCGCGCAAACAGCCTAGCCCAACGCTCCGGCTTCCTTGCGGATGTCTTCCACGGTCACCAGCGCGCAGGTGATCGCCAATCGCAGTCCGCGCACGATCTCGTCCAGCCGCATGGAGGGCTGGCCCTGGACCGGCAGCCACGGCAGGTGGATGAGCCCGCCGCGGGTGCGGCCCAGCTCATGCCGAGTCGCCAGCTCGTGCATCAGGCCGTAGAACACATGGTTGCAAACGAAGGTGCCGGCGGTCTGCGACACCTCGGCATTGATGCCCTCGGCGATCAGCGACGCCAGCATGGCCTTGATCGGCAGGCTGCTGAAATAGGCGGCCGGTCCGCCCGGCACGACCGGCGTGTCCACGGGCTGGACGCCCGCGTTGTCGGCGATGTGGGCATCGTTGACGTTGATGGCCACGCGCTCCAGGGAAAGCGCCGCGCGGCCCGCGGCCTGGCCGGTGCAGACCACCAGGGCCGGGCGGTGGTGCAGCAGCAGCTCGCGCAGTTTCTGCAGCGATTGGCCGAACACCGTCGGCAATTGCGCCCCGATGAGCCGGTGCCCGGCCGCCAGCCGCCCGTGCAGAGCCTGAGCGGCCATCCAGCTGGGGTTGATCGCGGCGCCGCCGAACGGCTCGAACCCCGTTACCAACACGGTGGGAAAGCGACCCACGGCGGGACCTGATGCGGATACCATGATTCACTGTACCGCAGCGCGCGGTGCCTTTGGAGACCAGGTATGCGTTGGGAAGGTAACCGTGAATCGGGCAATGTGGAGGATCGCCGTGATGAGGGCGGCGGCGGTGGCTTCGGGTTCGGCGGCCGCAGCATCGGTATCGGCACGATCGTCATCGCACTCATCGGGGGCGCGATTTTCGGGGTCAACCCGCTCACCATCCTGAGCTTTCTCACCGGCGGCGGCGGGCCCGCGCCGCAAGTGCAGCAGGGCCCCGCGAAAAGTCCGCCGGCCGACGACCGGATGGCCAAGTTCGTCTCCACCGTGCTGGCCGATACGGAGGACGTGTGGAAGCAGTTGTTCAGCCAGGGCGGCGCGAACTACAAGGAGCCGCGGCTGGTGCTGTTTCGCGGGGCCGTCGCCACCGGCTGCGGCCAGGGCCAGGCCGTCATGGGTCCGTTTTACTGCCCGGCCGACCAGAAGGTCTATATCGACCTGAACTTCTACGAAACGCTCAAGTCGCGCCTGGGCGCGCCGGGCGACTTCGCCCAGGCTTACGTGATCGCGCACGAGGTCGGCCACCATGTGCAAAACCAGTTGGGCATCACCGGCCAGATGGAGCGACTGCGCGGCCGCGCCACCCAGGGACAGTACAACGCGATGAGCGTCAAGCTCGAACTGCAGGCCGACTGCTTTGCCGGCGTGTGGGCCCATCATGCGCAGAACGCGCGGCAGATCCTGGAACAGGGGGACGTCGAAGAGGCGATGAACGCCGCCGCGAAGATCGGCGACGACGCGCTGCAGGGCGCGCGCGGCGGCGCCGTCGTGCCCGAAAGCTTCACCCATGGCAGCAGCGCCCAGCGCCAGCGCTGGTTCGCCACGGGGCTCAAGACCGGCAGCGTCAAGGCCTGCGACACCTTCAGCAGCCGCGACCTGTAGGCGTCACGCACCCGCCCGACGCGGACGCCGCAGGTTCGAAAGCCTCTTGAACGCCGCGCGGAGGATGCGCGGAAAGCGCAAGGGGGAGGGGGCAAAAAGACCGCCCCGCCGGCGCCGCACGCCCTGTCACAGGCCTGTCAGCCGCCAAGTGCGACAATAGCGGGTTGAGATGACAGCTTCCTTTTCCAATCTATCGCTGGCCGAGCCGCTGGCGCGCGCCGTAGTCGAAATGGGCTACGAGTCCATGACCCCCATCCAGGCCCAGGCCATACCGGTGGTATTGACCGGCATGGACGTGATGGGTGCCGCCCAGACCGGCACGGGCAAGACCGCGGCGTTCGCGCTGCCGCTGCTGCAGCGGCTGCTCAAGCACGAGAACACGTCGACCTCGCCGGCGCGCCATCCGGTGCGCGCCCTGGTGCTGCTGCCCACGCGCGAGCTGGCCGATCAGGTGGCCCAGCAGGTCAAGCTCTACGGCAAGTACACGAATTTGCGCAGCGCGGTGGTGTTCGGCGGCATCGACATGAAGCCGCAGACGGTCGAACTGAAAAAAGGCGTCGAGGTGCTGGTGGCCACGCCGGGCCGGCTGCTGGACCACATCGAAGCCAAGAACGCCGTGCTGAACCAGGTCGAGTACGTGGTGCTCGACGAAGCCGACCGGATGCTGGACATCGGCTTCCTGCCCGACCTGCAGCGCATCCTGTCGTATCTGCCCAAGCAGCGCACCACGCTTTTGTTTTCCGCGACGTTCTCGCCCGAGATCAAGCGGCTGGCCAGCAGCTACCTGCAAAATCCGGTGACCATCGAAGTGGACCGCCCCAACCAGGAAGCCTCCACCGTTGAACAGCATTTCTACAGCGTGCCCGACGACGAGAAAAGACACGCGCTCAAGCAGATCGTGCGGCAGCGCGGCCTGACCCAGGCGTTCGTGTTCGTCAACAGCAAGCTCGGTTGCGCGCGGCTGGCGCGTTCGCTCGAACGCGAGGGCATGAACACCACGGCCTTGCACGGCGACAAGTCGCAGGACGAGCGGCTGAAGTCGCTCGACGCTTTCAAGCAGGGCAAGGTCGACCTGCTGGTGGCCACCGACGTGGCGGCCCGCGGCCTGGACATCAAGGACGTGCCGGCGGTGTTCAATTTCGACGTGCCGTTCAACGCCGAGGATTACGTGCACCGCATCGGCCGCACCGGCCGGGCGGGGCAGTCGGGCCTGGCCGTCACCTTCGTTTCCAGCAGCGATACGCGGCTGGTGAGCGACATCGAAAAGCTGCTCAAGCGCAAGATCGAACTCGAGGCCATCGAATTCGACGAGGACAGGCCGCGCGGCCGCATCAACGACGGACGGCGTGCCTGGCGCGAAGTCGGGGAGGTGGGCGACCCGCGTGACGTGCTCGATGCACCGCGCGAACGCGCGCCGCGACCGCAGCGCGCGTTCCGCCCGCCGGCGGCGGCGCGTGATCCGTTTTTCGACCAGCCCTACCAGCCGCCCGCCACCGAGGCGCCGCCGGCCTGGGAAGCCGCCGTCAAGCCCGCCAGCCGCTTGTCCGCCAACATCAAGCCCAAGCGCAAGGTCGCGGCACTGTTCAAGAGCGTGTGAGTTTCTGTCATCCCGGGCTTGACCCGGGATCCACGCCTTCCCTGGATTGCGGGTCAAGCCCGCAATGACACTAGTCCCCCGGCGAGCGCGCCTGCTCGCATTTCACCTGGATCAATTCGTGTCGCGCGCCTGATTCAGCCAGCCGCAGCGCGCTGAGCGCACCGCCCCAGACACAGCCGGTATCCAGCGAAATGATGTCGGGCCGCTGCAGAAATCCGAGCGTCGACCAGTGCCCGAACGCGATCGTCGCGTCGGCGGTCTTGCGGCCCGGCACGTCGAACCAGGGCAGGAACCCCGGCGGCGCGTCCTGCAGGCCGCCTGACGACTTGAGGTCCATCACGCCTTCGGGGGTGCAAAAGCGCAGCCGCGTCAGCGCGTTGACGATGATGCGCAGCCGATCCGCGCCCTTGAGCGAATCGTCCCACTGCGCCGGCTCGTTGCCGTACATCTGCGACAGGAAATCGACCAGGTCCGGCCCCCGCAGCGTGGATTCCACTTCCGCCGCGAGCATCAGTGTCTGCGTCACGTCCCATTGAGGCAGCACGCCGCCGTGCACCATCAACAGGCCGTGGGCGCGGATCGCCATGCGCTGCTGGCGCAGCCACTCCAGCAGCTCGCCGCGATCGCGGGCCAGCAGCACCTTGTCCATGGTGTCGTTGCCGTGCGGGGCGCGGCGCCCGTGGGCGACCGCCAGCAAGCTCAGGTCGTGATTGCCCAGCAGGCACCTGGCCGCGTCGCCATAGCCGATGAGCCGGCGCAGCACCGCGCCCGACTCGGGCCCCCGGTTGACCAGGTCGCCCAGCACGTAAAGCGTGTCCCTGCTCGGAGAAAAGTCGATCTTTTCGAGCAGGCGCCCCAGGGCGGCATCGCAGCCCTGCACGTCACCAATCAAGTAAAGTGCCATGGTGTCTGATTTTGCCCATGTTCCATGGAAGTCCTGCTGATCGCGCTGCTGACGCTGCTTAACGGCGTCTTTGCGATGTCGGAGATGGGGCTGGCCTCGAGCCGCAAGGCGCGCTTGACGACACTGGCGGAGGCCGGGGACCACGGCGCGGCGGCGGCGCTGCGGCTGATGGAGCAGCCCACCCGCTTCCTGTCCACGGTGCAGGTGGGCATCACCTCGATCGGCATTCTCAACGGCATCGTCGGCGAAGCGGCGTTCAGCGATTCGCTGGCGCGCTGGCTGCACGCGCTGGGTCTGGGGATGCGTCCTTCGGGATATGTCGCCACCGCCATCGTGGTGACGTTGATTACCTTCATCACCATCATTTTCGGGGAGCTGGTGCCCAAGCGCATTGGACAGCTCTACCCCGAAACCGTCTCCCGCTGGCTCGCGCAGCCCATGAGCTGGCTGGCTCGCGCTGCGGGCCCCTTTGTGCGGCTGCTGACCGTTTCCACCCAGGCCGTGCTCAAGCTGCTGCCGATCGACACCGCGCGGGCGCGCGGCATGACCGAAGAGGAAATCGCCCACAGCCTGGAAGAGGGCGTGGACGCCGGCGTGATCGAGCAGCACGAGCGGCAGATGGTGGCGAACGTGTTCCACCTGGACGACCGGCCACTGACCTCGATGATGGTGCCCCGTTCGGATGTCCAGTGGCTCGACGCCAATCTTGGCATCGCGCAGGCCCTGCAACAGATCGGCGAGCAGGGCGCTCATTCCTGGTACCCGGTATGCCGCGGATCGCTCGAGAACGTCGTGGGTGTCGTGAGCGTGGCCAGGTTGCTGGCGCTGGGGCCGGACCCGGCAGGCATCGTGGAGGAGCACGCGAGCCCCGCACTGTTCGTGCCCGAAACCCTGAGCGGCATGGAATTGCTCGAACAGTTCCGTGCCAGGTCGGGTCGGATCGTGTTCGTCGTCGACGAGTGGGGCGTGGTTCAGGGTCTGATGACTCCGCACGACCTGCTTGAAGCCATCACCGGCGAGTTGCAGCCGGTTGCGCAGGCGCGGGCATGGGCCACGCAGCGCGAGGACGGCTCATGGCTGCTCGATGGCCTGATGCCGGTGGCCGAACTCAAGGCGCGGCTGGACATCCGGGAATTGCCCGAGGAGGAACGGGGCCGCTACAACACTGTGGCGGGGCTGCTGATGTCGGTGTCGGGGCACTTGCCGGCCGCCGGCGAGCGAATCGACTGCGGCGACTGGCTGTTCGAGGTGGTTGATCTCGATGGCAAACGCATCGACAAAGTGCTTGCGGCGCCGCGGCAGGCGCAGCTCGACGCCCAAGGCGAGACGACAGCCTGAACAGGGCAGGGGAAGGTCGCGATGCCGGATGCCAGGAACGCTGGACGGGAAGCTGCGTTCAGGCGTCCGTGCGGCGCTATCCCTTCGTGCTTGGTGTCGATGCACCTGGTGTCCCTGTCCAACATGAAGCAGCGCGTGGACCGGATGGCGCGGCGCAAGAGTCCGCTGCAAAGCGCGCCGGGACCCGATTAGGGGGCCGGGTGCCTCGCCTCAGGCGGCACGCGCGGCGAATTTGGACCCATCGATGACTTCGA
>DATMBW010000287.1:0-2305 GCA_035559095.1 Ramlibacter sp. | reverse complement strand
GGCAGTGGTACAAGTCCATCTGGACCTTCACGTTGGGTGCGCCTATCTGCGCGACAAGTTCATGCGCATCGTCCTGGCGGTTCAGGAAGAAGCCGGGAATGTCGCGCGTGTTGATCGGCTCGATCAGCAGGTCCAGTGCTTGCCTGCGCGCCTGCGCGGCGGCCCAGCGCAGGTTGCCGACGTAGACGGGCCGGACCGCGTCCCGGTCCATGCCGGCCGGCAACGACCCGGCCATCACGTGGACGCGCGGGCACTCCAGCGCTTGCGCGTACGCCAGGGCGTGCTCGAAGGCGGCGCGAAACTCGGCCTCGCGCCCGGGCAGGCAGGCCAAGCCTCGTTCGCCGCGCTCCCAGTCGCCCGGCGGCGCGTTGAACAGCACCTGCTGCAGGCCGTTGTCCTTCAGGCGCGCCGCCAGCTCGCGCGCTTCGTAGGCATAGGGAAAGAGGAACTCCACGCCCTTGAAGCCATCGCGCGCTGCGGCCTCGAAACGCTCGAGGAAATCCAGCTCGGGATAGAGCATGGACAGGTTGGCGGCAAAGCGGGGCATCCGAGGGTCTCCTACGATCGCGCGCCGAACGTGCGGCGCAATTCGTCGATCTGCACATCGCTCAGCGGTTCACAGCCAGCCCCGCCAATAGCGCGAGCCGGGCGGTCTCTTCGAGTTCTTCCAGCCCGGCCATGGCCGCGGCCGGGGAATCGTGCCACACGTTGGGGCCAGACGCTGCGGCATCGCGGCGGGCGGCCGCTGCGGCCATTGTGCGCGATCTGGTGCGCCACGTCCTGGCATCACGCGATTTGCCTTGTCGCATACTGGTGCAGTTGTCGCAGCCGGATGCATCGAGAGCAGTCGAACCGGGCACGCCGCCAAGTGACCCCTGGGTGAGGACGCTGGCATGCGGCTTGCGCAGCATTGGCGCGCATAGCCGATTCCACCCACAGATCCGCCCCGTCCTCAGGAGACCGTATGACCGCAAAGACCCGCACGAACATCGGCTGGATCGGCCTGGGACGCATGGGCGAGGCGATGGTCAAGAGGCTCACGGCTGCCGGGCATGACGTGACGGTGTGGAACCGCACGCGCAGCAAGGCCGAACCGCTGCTCGCCTACGGCGCCAGGCTGGCGGACGCCAAGATCGATCTGGCTCGTTGCGACGCCGTCTTTACGATGGTCTCGACCACCGACGATCTCAAGGAGGTGCTGTTCGGCGCGGGCGGACTGGTGACCGGCGCGAGCCCGCCGCGGCTGGTGATCGACAGCTCGTCGATCAGCCAGGAAGGCTCGCTCGAGGTGCGCCAGCGCCTGGAGGGTCTGGGTGTCGGCTACCTCTGCGCACCGGTGTCCGGCAACGCCAAGGTCGCCAAGGCCGGCAAGCTGCTGATCGTGGCGTCGGGGCCGAAGAAGCTCTACGACGAGGTCGAGCCGTGGCTGGCGGCGATCGGCCGCCGCGTGATGTGGGTGGGCGAGGGAGAACTGGCGCGCGTCTGGAAGATCGCGCACAACACCATGTTCGGCGTGATCATCCAGACCTTGTGCGAGACGACGGTGCTGGCCGAGAAGGCCGGCATCCCGCGCCATGTGTTCCTCGACAGCATCAACGATTCGGTGCTGGGCTCGATGTACACGCGCTACAAGACGCCGGTGCTGACCAACCTGACGTTCGACCAGGTCACCTTCACGCCCAAACTGCTGCTCAAGGACATGGACCTGGGCATGGGCGCGGCCAAGGCGCACGGTGTGGCGATGCCGGCGGCGGCGGCCACGCGCGAGTCGATCGCCCGGCTGGTGGGCCGCGGCCACGACGACGTCGATTTCGCCATCCTGCTGCAGGAGATCGCGGCCGACGCCGGGCTCGCCGTGAAGCCCGAGAACGTGCAGGTGGGCGACGGCCTGAGCCACTGACGAACCGCTCGGGTGGGAAACGACCGGATGACCGCTGCCAACAGCCTGGAGCTCTGGCGATGAAAACCCTGATCCGCGGCGCGACGCTGGTGACGATGGACGCGCCGGGCGACGTACCGGGCGGCGACCTGCTGCTCGAAGACGACCGCATTGCGGCCATCGTGACCGTCAATGAAGGCTCCGGCGCGCCGTCCGACCTGGCGCGCGCGGCCGACGAGATCGTCGATGCGCGCGGCTGCATCGTCATCCCGGGTCTGGTCAACGCGCACATGCACACCTGGCAGACGGCCCTGCGCGGACTGGCGGCCAACTGGACCCTGCTGGAGTATTTCCAGAAGATGCATGCCGGGCTGGCGACGGTATTCACGCCCGACGACCTGCACATCGCCACGCTGGCTGGCGCGC
>DATMBW010000286.1:0-7294 GCA_035559095.1 Ramlibacter sp. | reverse complement strand
GGTGGCCTTGACCGTGCCCGGACCGCTGGCCGACAGGTTGTGCTTGGTGTTGCGCACGTCGGGGACCTTGGCCGCGCCGACCGGTCCCGCCGGCAGCAGCGCGGCGAGCGCGGCAAGCAGGCACATGAACAGCAGGAGGGCGAATCGCGCCATCAGTTCCCCCCCAGAAACTGGAACACCGACACGCGGCCGTTGAACATGTCGGCCACGAACACGCGGTTGCGCGAGTCCACCCAGACGCCCGCGGGCAGGTAGAAACGCCCCGCCTCCTGCCCGGTGCCCCCCAGCGACATCAGCAGGCGCCCCTTGCGGTCGAACACCAGCAAGGTGTCGTGCATCGACTCGATCACGTACACATTGCCTTCGTCGTCGGCCGCCACGCCCTTGGGCCGCACCAGGTTGCCCACGTACAGTCCACGCTGGCCCAGGCGCTGCGTGGCGCGGCCCGCGCCGTCGAATATCTGCACGCGGGCGTTGAGCGAGTCGGATACGATCAGCGCGCCGTCGCCAAAACTCAGGTGCGTGGGGTAGTTCAGCTCGCCGGGGCCGTCCCCGGGGCGTCCCCAGGTCGCCAGCAGCCGGCCGTCGTCGTCGAACACCTTGATGTCGTGGGCATGGGTGTCGGCCACGAAGACCCGGCCGTGGCGCGCGTCGCGTGCAACCCCCGTCGGTCGCTTGAGGACCCCCGCACCGAAATCGCCCTGCGGCGTGCCGTCGGGCCCGAGCCGGAACACCCTGCCCAGTTCGGCATCGGCGACGAGCACCTGGCCGTCGCGGCCAAGCGCGATGCCGATCGGCGCCACGAACCGCCGCGTCTTCGTCGCGTACTCCCACACGTCGAGGCGGCCCGCTGCCTCGTCGAAGACGAACACCGCATTGCGGCTCACGTCGGTGACCATCACGCGGCCGGCCGGGTCCACCACGCCCGATTGCGGACGCTGCAGCACCACCGGCTGGTCGGGCTGTTCGGTCAGGCCGGCGACCCAGGCGAACAGCTTGCGTGCGTTGCCGCTTTCGCCGTTGGCCGGCCGGAAATTGGTTTCGCCCACGAGCTGGCCAAGGTAGACGTAACGCGGCACCTCCTGCGTCTGGGGCGCCGGGAAAACACGGGGCTTGTCGCCGGCCGCGCCCTCGAGCTGCATCACCATTGGCCCGGTGGCGCAGCCCGCCAGCGCCGCGGCGCCCAAACCTGCAAACAAGCGGCGCCAGATCGTCACTGCGCGCTTCCGGCAGGTTCCATGGAAGCCGGCGTAACAAGCATCACTTGCACGCGCGCGTTCAGGCTGTCGGCCACATAAAGAAGATGGCCGTCCAGCGCCAGCGCCTCGATGCGGCCGAAGCGCTCGGGCCCCGCCCCGGCGCCGCCGACAGCAGCCAGCAAACGCGCCCCGCGGAACACCTTGATTCGCTGGTCGGCGTCGTCACTGACGAAGACGCGGCCGCTGCCGTCCACGGCCAGCGCGCGTGGCTGCACCAGCTGGTTTTCGCCAATGAGCTCCAGGACCTCGCCCTGGGCCCCCAGCACGACCACCTGCTGGGCGATGCGGTCGAGCACGTAAAGTCCTCGCGGACCCAGGGCCATGGCGGCGATGCTCTGCAACGCCGCCGAGCGGCCGCGCCCCAGGAGATCGCGCGTCCGGCCCATCGGGTCGGACACCATCACTTGCGCGGTGGCGGCGTCGCCGATCAGCACGTCGCCGCGGTGCTCGGGCACCGCCACGGCCACGGGCCGCGCCGCATTGGCTTCGTCGCGCCATTGGCGGACCACGCGCCCGCGTGCGTCGTACTGCACCACCCTGTGTTCGGCCGGCAGCGCCACCCAGGCGCTCAGGTCATTGCCGAGCTGTATCGATGCGCCTTGCTCGGCAACCGAGCCCGTGAATGGCGCGAAGGCGGCCATCGTGTCGCGGCTGCGGTCCAGCCGCCAGAGGGTGCGCGCGGCCGCGTCGGCGACCAGCACCACGTCGCCTCGCGCGGCAACGCCCACCGGCTGCAGGAATTGCAGGCGCGGCCCGGCGGCGCGACCGGGCCGCAGCGGCGCGTCGTCGACGCGCCAGCCCCCGTTGAGGGTCAGCCATGGGGTCAACAGGACGCCGCCCCGGTTCTCGGGCGGCCGGCGGACCACGGCATCATCGGCCGCACATCCGGCAAGCGCGAGCGCGAGGCCCGCGCCCGACAGTGCGAAAGAGCGCCGGCGCAAGCAAGGCTTCACCATTTCCCGGGCCCCTTGGTTTCACTGGATCCAAAAATACCGCTGGCGAGTCCGGGCTTGCCGGAATGGCACAGGTCGCAGCGTTCGGTGGACCAGGCGACCTGCCCGTTGTGGCACATGCCACAGAACTTGCCGTTGATGATGTCGTTCATCAGCACGCTGTTGGACCCCGCGCGCATCTTGAAGCCGAGCTCCGAGTGGCATACCTTGCAGCGGAAGCGGACGCGGTGGAACCAGTGCGGGAACACCACCGGCCGCACCCCCGACTTCTCCGCGTTGCGATTGAGCACGACGTCGCCGTATTCGCTGTGCGCCGGCATCGCGAAGGACAGGCACAGCATCAGCGTCGCCACCCTGCCCGGTTTCACAGTGCCCGCCCTTCGAGCACGAGGGACTTGCCGAACTGGAGGTGCTCCGGACTGCCGCGCGCAACGCTGTGGCAGCGCTGGCATTCGGTCAGCGGAAAGGCCACGGCGCCATGGCAGAGGCCGCATTTTTCGCCTTGCAGGATCAGCATCATGTTGATGCGCGTCGCGCCTGCGACCGGGGCGAACAGATCGTCATGGCAGTTCGAGCAATCCAGCCAGGACGTATGCTGGCGATGCGGGAAGCGCACCATCGGCATCTCGCCGGTGTTCTTCAGCAACACGTCGGTCGTGCGCAGCTTGACAATCGTCTCGGGCTGGATGTTCGAGCGCGGCCCGATCAGCCCTTGGTCCAGCGCCTGCATCCACCGCACCTGGTTGCCCGCGTGGTCGTACGGCAGGGCGCCCAGCGCTTCGCGGGGTTCCTGCAGGACACCGACTGCCGGGCTCGCCGGATCGTGCACTTCGTCGGCACCGATGGACAGCCAGCGCCCGGTGGCGGCAAGCGCAAACACCGACACCGACGCGAGCAGCAGCACCATGCACATCCGCAGCTTGGCCCACCTGAGCGGGCCCGGGGCCACGCTTCCTGCCTGATCGCGTCGCCGGCCGTCCGCGGACATCATCATCCCGGGATGTAGACGCCCGCGCCGCGAATCGCCTTCACCAGTTCGCGCGTGGACTGCTCCAGCGTCCTCACCGCCGCGTCGTGCTGGCGCCGGGCCGCTTCGTCCTCGGCTTGCGCGCGCAGCCGGGCCGCCGCCGCAACGGATTGTTCGACCATCGCATCGACACCGGCTGTGCCGCGTTTGTCCTTGAGCAGCATCTGCACCAGCATTCGGTGCGTATCGTTGCGGTCGATCTCGTACTCGTATTCCTCCGCCTTGTTCGCGAATGTCAGCGAACGCACGACCGTGTCGCCCTCGCGCATGCTTCCCACCGCGGCCTTGACCGACAGGTATGCCTGGTCGAGCATGCGCCGGCCTTCGGCCAGGCGGCCGGCGTTCGCCAGGGCGCTGGCCTCGGCCATCATCGCCTCGACGCGCCTGCCCAGCTCACTGGCGCCGGCCCCGGCGCCCTTTTCCGTGGCGATGCGTTTTTGCGCCTCGAGCAGGGCCCGCGTCGACGCCATGCGGGCGTCGAAGTCGGCGCGCTGCTTGCCCGTCACGATCTGTTCCGGCGCGGCCAGGCGCACTCCCTCGAACATGGCGCGAGATGCGTCGTCCAGGAACTTGGCCGCGGCCTCGAGCTGCCCGGCACGCAGCGCCTCGCCGGCCTGGCGATGCAGGTCGCGCGCGTGAGTTCGTCTCGCCGCCGCGTCGGCAACGCCGCTGGCCTCGATCTGCTTCGCGCCGGACGAACTTTCGATCAGGGTCGACGTGGACACGAGCTTACGCTCGAGCTGCTCCCGGTCGAGAGGCAGCTTGGTCTGCGCCGCCACGCCGGCAGCGCACAGGCACAGCGCCACGGCGGCGCCGCGCAGCAATGGCGGTTTGAGCAGGTGTCTCATTGGGAACCCATGATTTGGGGCACCACCAGACCGGCCGCCTGGAGTGCCCGCCGAAGGGAATCGGTGCCGTCGGTCACGTGCTTGATCGCCGCCATGGCGTCGCTGCCGACCAGGGCCTGCGCACGCTCACGCAGGTCCCGCGCCTGCGCGACATAGCGGTCGACCAGGATCCGCGCCTCCGGTGTGGGCCGGTACTGCACCACCGCCAGCGGCACCAGGCGCTCGAAGCTGCGGTGGCGCTCCAGCTCGAAGTCGAACTCCTCGCGCCGGTCCGCGAAGCGCCGGTCATACACGATCGTCTGTCCGGTCAGCCGCATCGAGGCGTCCTTCAGCAGCAGGACAAGCGCCTGGTCCAGCTGCTTGTTGGCCTCGATGTAGCGATCGGCGCGGGCCAGCGCCACCGCCTGCTCGACCAGCGCGTTCGCGCGCGCCGAGACTCGTTCCGTCGACTCGCCCTGGCGGCTGCTCGGCAGCGGCAGCGCGATCATCGCCGTGCGCTGCAGCGCCAGCACGCTGTCCTCGAGCTGGGCGTAGCGTGCGCGTTCACCGGCTTGCTGCGAGCCCGGGTCGGGCACCAGCTGCTGCGCGCGGCTGATTTCCCAGATCGCCTCGTTGAGCAGCGCGTCGGCGCCGCGCAGCTGCGAGGCGGCAATCAATGCGCGCGCGTGCGACACGAGTTCGCGAGCGCTCGTGAAGTGCCGTCGCGCCTGTTCGTTCTGGCTGTTCAGCACGCGCGCCGCCACAGGCGACTGGTTCAGCAGCTGGTCGACCATCGTGATTTTCTGTTCGACGATCTGTGTTGAAACCGGGACACGGGCCGGCACGCGCGGCGGCTCGGCCGGCTGCGCGGCGCCCTCATGCGCCAGCTGCGAAAGGGTGACGACGAGGGCGGCCTTGGTCCACCAGGCCGAAACGTGGTTCATGTGGGTCCTCTCTGCGGGTCTTGTGCGCTCACTGTGCGGCCGTCTCGTTCTTGGGAGGAGCGGCCACCGCGGTTGCGCTGGTCTTGGACTTGGAATGGCACAAGCGGCATTCGGACACCGGGAATGCGACCTTGCCGTGGCAAACGCCGCAAGCTTCTCCCAACAGGATGCTTGCCATGCTGATCTGGTTCGCGCCCTTTTGCGGCTTGAAGATGGCCGGGTGGCAGTTGGAGCAGTCCAGCCATTCGGTGTGCTGCTTGTGCGGGTAGACCACATCGGGCATCGAACCCTTCACCTCGCGCACGATGTTCAGGTCCATCACCATGGGCGCCACTTTCGGGTCAAGGCGGTCCGCACGGGGCGTGATCCTGCTGTCGCGAAGGGATTTCACCCAATCGACGCGGTTGCCCGCGTTGCTGCGCGGCAGCTCGCCGAACGCGGTCAGCGGCGCCTGCAGCGCGAGCGTGCCGTCGTTGCCCGGGTCATGGATCAGGTCCTCGGCCGGCGGGCGATTGCGCTGGCTGGGCGGCCGCAGCAGACGGTTGAAGGAATTGACACCGGCCGGCGCCATGGTGGCGACCGCCGCCGCGGGCGCGGCGGGGGGCGCCGCCGAAGGTCCCGGAGCCGCAGCAGGAGACGCGGCGGCCGGCGCGGGAGCCGCTTTCGCCGGCGCCGCCGGCGCTTGGGCTGCCGCCGTTTTGCCAGGCGCGGGCACGCCGGACTGCGCCAGCATGTACGTCACCGCGCCGAGCAGCTGTGCGTCGGTCAAGGCCGCGTTGCCACCCCGCGGCGGCATCGCGCCTTTGCCCGACTTCGCGCTCTTGACCAGCGCCGGCAACCCCCCGGCTGCCGCACGCGCGGCCCACGCCGTCGCGTCGCCGAGCTTGGGCGCGCCGAGCACGCCGGTTCCGTGGCACCCCGCGCAGGCGCTGTCGTAAACCGCCTTGCCGGGGTCGTCCGCTGCCAGGACCGCACCGGCTACCCATGTCATCGTCGTTGCCGCCACCAGGACGGCCAATGCGCGCCGCATCATGGCCGCTTCTCCTTCCTGGCGGCATCGACCGCGGGCGCCACCAGCGAGTTGATCGTGCTTTCGTGCACCTGCGTGGGCGTTCCGGGTTTGGCCGAGTGGCACATGTTGCAGTTCTCGACGTTCCAGGCCACGTCGCCGTTGTGGCAGGCCCCGCAGAACTGGCCGTCGATCACCTTGACCATGTTGATCTCGTTGCCGCCGGCCTTGAACTTGAAGCCCAGGTCCGCGTGGCACACCTTGCAGCGGTAGCGGATCCGATGGAACCAGTGGGGGAACACCACGGGGCGCATTCCCGCGGCATCCGAGTAATTGTTCATGACCACATCGCCGTACTCGGCCCGCGCATCCGGCGTCACGCTCCACAAAACCGCCGCGCACGCCAGCATGGCCAGCCCCAGGAGCCATCTTCGCGCTAGCAAACCCAAACCCAGTTCTTCCATCATCTTCACTTCCTCTTCCTCTTCCTCTTCCTTGTCCCGGCAGCCTCAATCTCCGAAGCTGCGTTGGACCCTCCACATCAGAAAGTCCCGGCGTTTCCCATCGACCTCGGCCATGCGAAAGATCAGCTGGCTCTCGAGCCGTCCCACGCCCCAGTCGAGCCGGTTCTCCCACAGGCGCGTCTCACGATCGGGAAATATGGAGAGCGTCCCAGGTTCCATCAGCACATCCTGGGCCAGCTTCAGCCGGGAAGAGAATCGCAGCCGGGGCATTCCGAACAGCCGCTGCTGGCGGTAAGTGATTTCGCCGCTGGCGCTGCCCGAGCTGGTGCGCTCGGCCAGGACAGGGGCCGGCGCAAGCCGGTCACCCGGGCGTTGATTCACACGTTGCACGGTGAGGTCGCCGGTGAGCGACCGGTTGCGGTCGAACTCGAAGTTTCCCGAGAGTTGGAAATTGAACATCTGAAACCGGGCATGGGTGCCGCCGAGTTCCGTCGAATCGCTAAAGGACGCGCGTGCATAGGCGCTGCGGTTGGCGCCGCCCATGTTGAAAGTCGCCCCGGCGGTCTGCACCAGCGTGCGCACCGTTTCCGGAGCGTCGCCCGGTTCGTGCAGGCTGCTGCGGTTCACATTCGCCGAGAGGGTCTGGCCGACATTGAGCACCAGGCCGGACTGCGACGTGATCGGCCAAACCCGGCTCAGCGTGTGGCCCAGCTGCAGGCCAAGGGTGGTCTGGCTCTCGCTGCCATGGCCCGATCCACTCGAGGTGGAGGCTCCGGCGCTGCTGCCGGCAAACCAGTCATACCGAAGGCCC
>DATMBW010000285.1:0-4930 GCA_035559095.1 Ramlibacter sp. | reverse complement strand
GCGGCGCGTTCACGCGCACTGATGCGGTCACGCGAGCGTCCCGTGGCTGGCGCGCAGGTGCTGCCCGGCGCGCTGGCGGATCCGCGCGCTCCGGCCCCTGCTGTACCGGCTGCGGCGCCGGCGCCGCAGCGGCGGACGGTTGCGGCCGGGCGGCGACATTGCGAATAGTGAACGGCTGGGCGGCCGGTACCGGGGACACACGCACCGGCCCCGGCACCGCTCGAAACAGGAACAGATGGGCTGCCAGCACGGCTGCCGCCAGCGCCAGCAGCGGCCGCGCCGGAACGGCCGTCCCCGGTTTCACCCCCGGTACCCCAGGTCGCTGGAGAGCTGGTTTGCGGCGGTCCGCAGCGGCTTTTCGATGGCGCCGTCCCATTCGGGGTCGAAGGTCCCCAGCGGCCCGAGCGCAACCATGCCCAGCGCGATGTGCCCGTCGGAATCGAATACCGGCGCGCAAAAGCCGACGATGCCGGGCAGCAGCGTGTCCACCACGCGCGCGGCGCCGCGGCGGCGCACCTCGTCGAGCAGGGCGCGGGCTTCGGCCAGCGAGGCCGGCACGTCCGCGCGTCGTTGTTTCTGCGCTTTCGCGATCTCATCCTTGAGCAGGGGCGCGATCGCGTCCTGGGACAGGTACGCGGCAAAGCAGCGGCCCGTGGCCGACGACAACAGCGGCATCACGTCGCCCAGCCGCAGGTTCACCGTAACGGCCTGAGGCGACTCTTCCCAATGCACGATCGTCGGGCCTTGGTTGCCCCACACGGCCAGCGCCAGCGTGTGTCCGATCTGCTCCATCAATCCTGCGATGCGTTCGCGAGCGAGCTTGACCGCGTCCAGTCGCGAAAGCGAAGCCAGCCCTAGCTTGAGCGCTGCGGGACCGAGGTCGTAGCGTGTGGTTCTCGCGTCCTGCGCCACCAGCTGCAAGCGCTGGAAACTCACCAGGTAGCGGTGCGCCTTGGCCGCGCTCATGCCCGCCGCAGCCGCCAGGTCGCGCAGCATCAGCGCGCCGGAAGCTTTCGACAGGACTTCCAGCAGCGCGAAGCCGACCTCCACCGACTGGATCCCGGCGCGCTCCTTCATGCCGGGCCGATTCCTGTAGAATTACGATTAGGTAAATTCATTTCACAATGCGTAACGTCCTTGGACTTTAGCGCATCGAAACCGCGAAGGCAATCCGGATGAAGCTGGCAACCTACAGGGATGGTTCGCGCGACGGCCAGCTGGTCGTGGTGTCGCGCGACCTGGGCACCGCGCATTATGCGACCGGCATTGCCAACCGGCTGCAGCAGGTCCTGGACGACTGGAGCTTCCTGTCGCCTCAATTGCAGGACCTGTACGAGTCGCTGAACAACGGCAAGGCGCGCCACGCGTTTCCGTTCGATCCCGGCCAGTGCATGGCCCCGCTGCCTCGCGCCTACCAGTGGGCCGACGGCTCGGCCTACATCAACCATGTGGAGCTGGTGCGGCTCGCGCGCCATGCCGAGGTGCCGGCCAACTACTACACCGAGCCGCTGATGTACCAGGGCGGCAGCGATGATTTCTTCGGCCCCACCGACGACGTAATCGTGCCCAGCGAGGACTGGGGCATCGACTTCGAGGCCGAGGTCGCGGTGATCACGGGCGATGTGCCCATGACAGCGACGCCCGAGCAGGCGCTGGAGGGCATCCGCCTGGTGCTGCTGGCCAACGACGTGTCCTTGCGTAACCTGATCCCCGATGAGCTGGCCAAGGGCTTCGGCTTTTTCCAGAGCAAACCCGCCACCGCCTTCAGCCCGGTGGCCGTCACGCTGGACGAACTGGGCGATGCCTGGGACAAAGGCCGGCTGCACCTGACGCTGCAGAGCACCTGGAACGGCCGCACCGTGGGCATGTGCGATGCGGGCAAGGAGATGACCTTCCACTTCGGGCAGCTGATCGCCCATATCTGCAAGACGCGCAATGTGCGCGCCGGCAGCATCGTCGGTTCCGGCACGGTGAGCAACCGCGCGATCGAGACGGACGGCAAGAAGGAATGGACCAAGGGCTACAGCTGCATCGCCGAGAAGCGCGCGATCGAGACCATCCTGGACGGTCATCCCTCCACGGCCTACATGAAGTACGGCGATACGATCCGCATCGAGATGAAGGGCCGCGACGGCCAGAGCGTTTTTGGCGCGATCGACCAGAAGATCGCGCCGACCGCCCGGTAGGCCCAGCGCTACCCCGGTCGCCTGAAAGACCGGATACTGGGCGCGCCATGAAGGCGAATGCCCGATGCTGATTTCCCCGGCCCCTGCACGGCCCGCGCCGACGCGCTGGGCCTGGCTGCCCGTCCCGGGCAGCTGGAAATACCACCTGCTGCTGGCGACCGTCGGCATGTTCGTGCTCGGGCCGCTAGCCGGAGTCACGGCGGCGTACATGAACTTCTCGCTCGGTTTTTTCGTCGGCGGGCAGGTGCTCGCGGGCCTGCTGGGCTCCACGGTCACGGCCGGCTACGGTCCTGACGGCAAGCACGGCGCCAATTACATCCAGACGGCGGCCGCTTCGGTGGCCAGCATGAGCGGCATGTGCGTGCTGGTGCAGGCGATGGTCTGGATGGGCCTGCCACAGCCACCGGTCTGGCAGCTCGTCGTTTATCTGCTGTGCATCGGCATGTTCGGCGCCGGAGTGGGCATGTTGTACACGCCGATCCTGGTGGACCGGCTGCGCCTGACCTTTCCCTCGGGATTGGCAGTGGCCAACATCCTGCGGGCGCTGACCGATCCGGCGCTGTTGCGCGCGTCGATCGGCAAGCTGGGCGGCGGCCTGACCGTCGGACTGGCGGGTGGACTGGCCGCGGTGCGCGTGCCCCTGCTCGGCGCCATCGAGCTGTCCGCCTCGACCTTCGGCGCCGGCATGGTGGTGGGCGCGCGGATCGGGATTCCGGTGATGACGGGCGGCCTCATCGGTTGGGCGCTCCAGCCGTTCTTCGTGTCCATCGGCTGGCTCGAGCCGGGTGACCCTTTTCGCAAGATCATGTTCCTGATTGCGCTCGGCACCATCATGGGCGCCGCGCTGCTGGACCTGGGCGTGATCGGCCGGCAGGCCTGGCAGCATTGGCGATCGCACCATGCCGTGGCGGCCGCCTTGCCGGCGCCGGAAGACTGGAAGCGCGTGCACCGCGCGCGCTTGCTGATGTGGGTTGCGTTCTGGGGTGCCGGCATCGTGCTCACCGGCTACTCGGTGCTAGGCCAGCCGCTGGGCTATCTCCTGCTCGCCGTGGCGCTCGTGTTCGTGTTTGCGATGGTCAACGGCATTTCGATCGGCGTCAGCGACTCCAACCCGATCTCCTCGGCGTTCGTTGTGACCGTCGTCTTGATGGCGGCGCTCGGGCTCAAGGATCCCGGCGTCGGGCTGATGGCCGGCACCGTGTTGCTGGTGGCCGTGAGCGTGGCCGGCGACATGCAGCAGGACCGCTCTACCGGCTGGCGGCTGGGCACCCATCGCGTGATCCAGTTCCGCTATCAGGTGCTGGGCATCCTGGTGGGCGCGCTGCTGGCGGTCGGATTCGCGCGGCTGTTCATGGCCGCCTATCCGGTGCTGCTGCTCGACCAGACGGTGATGAAGGCCAACCAGCAGCCGGCGGAATGGAGCGCCGCGATGACCTACAAGTTCGTCGGGGTGCTGCGCAGCCTGACCGACGACAAGCCGTTTCAGCGCACGGCGATCGCCATCGGGATCGCAATTGGATTTGTCATCGAGGGACTGCGCAAGCTCATCCGCCAGCGCGCCGGCTACCAGCGGCTCGTGGCCGGCAGCCGCAGCGGCCGGGCGCTCGACTTCGTGGTCGACGCGGTCCTGCTGCCTTCGCCCTACGCGCTGTCGTTCGGCGGCTTCGTGAATCTGCCGACCTCACTGTGGTTCGGCGCGGGTAGCGTGACGGCCAGCCTGCTCGATGCGCGCGCGCCCGGCTCGCCGGCGGCTGGCCGCACCGAATTGCCGCCCGACATGAGCGCGACCTCGCTGTTTGGCGGCGGCCTGATCGCGGGGGACGCGCTCGCGGCGCTGGGACTGGGCGCGGTCGGCCTGCTGGGCGCGCTGGCGCGATCGTGAGGCGGGAAACGTCCGGTTGCTCAGCGTCGCTCTCCACGGATCAAAATGGCATGCTGCCATGAATGACCCGCACGATCTTGCGCGCTTCCTGCACGCCCAGGCGCCTGTGTACGAGCAGGTGCTGGCGGAGCTGCGCGAGGGCCGCAAGCGCAGCCACTGGATGTGGTTCGTGTTTCCGCAGCTCGCCGGCCTGGGCCACAGTGCCATGGCGCAGCGGTATGCGATCGGCTCGCTGGGCGAGGCCAAGGCCTATCTCGCGCACCCGGTGCTGGGAGCCCGCTTGCGCGAATGCAGCGGCCTGGTGCTGGCGGTCCAGCAACGCTCCGTCCACGAAATCTTCGGCGCGCCCGACGACCTGAAGTTTCGCTCTTCGATGACGCTGTTTGGCCGGGCCGATCCGGCCGATGATTTATTCCGGCAGTGCCTTCTGAAGTACTACGGCGGTGAGCAAGACCCGCAAACGCTGGCGCTGCTGTAACGCATGGATGCCGGATCGAGTCCGGCATGACAGGGAAGTTTGTCATTGCGGGCTCGACCCGCAATCCAGGAATTCATGGATGCCGGATCGAGTCCGGCATGACAGCGGTGGGGGCTCTTGCAGAAAAGGCTACAGGCGCAGCCAGGGCGTGCCGGTTTCCTCGGCCTGCGCTTTGGCCAGCGTGTCCAGGAAGCTGTCGCACCACCAGTGCACGTCGTGGCGCCGGATCGTGGCCATCAGCGTCTGGTGCCTTGCGCGGCGCTCTTCCAGCGGCATCTGCAGCGCGAGCTGGATGGCGGCGGCCGTGCCCTCGATGTCGTAGGGGTTGACCAGCAGCGCCTCCCTCAACTGTTCGGCCGCGCCGGCGAAGCGCGACAACACCAG
>DATMBW010000284.1:0-4793 GCA_035559095.1 Ramlibacter sp. | reverse complement strand
CCGCCGAGAAAGCCGCGGCTGCCCAGCAGGCCGAAGCCGCGAAGCAGGAGCCGGTGCCGGCCAAGTCGGCCGCCAAAGCCGTGGTGGACGAAGCGGCCAGCGCGGTGGCCAAGGCCCAGTCGGAAGCCCGCGAAAAAGCGGCTGCCGAATCCAAGGCGCGCGCCGACGAGGAAGTGGCGCGGGCGGCCGACCTGGGCGAGCGCCGGCGCAAGGCCGAGGCGGAGGCCGCGGCCATCCGTTCCATGATGTCCACGCCCAAGAAGGTGCTGGTCGCCAAGAAGGCCGAGGAAGCCAAGCCGGTCGCGAAGAGCGCGGATGCCGGCAAGCCGGTGGTCAAGGGCACGCTGCACAAGCCGCCGCCGGGCGCGCCGCGCGCCGGAACGGTTGCGGGTGCTCCCGCGGGCGGAGCGCCGGGCGCGGGCAAGGAAGTCAAGTCGGCCAAGCTGTCGTCCAGTTGGGCGGGGGACCCGGCCAAGAAGAAGGCCATCCCGACCCGGGGCGACAGCACGGGCGGCGTGGGCCGCAACAGTTGGCGCGGGGGGCCGCGGGGCCGCCGCAGCAACGACCGCGACCACCGCGACGACCACGTGCAAAGTGCTCCCGTGGAGGCCCGTGTGCTGGAAGTGCACGTGCCCGAAACCATCACCGTGGCCGAACTGGCCCACAAGATGGCCGTGAAGGCTTCCGAGGTGATCAAGCACCTGATGAAACTGGGCCAGATGGTCACCATCAACCAGCCCCTGGACCAGGACACCGCCATGATCGTGGTCGAGGAAATGGGCCACAAGGCCGTGACGGCCGCGCTGGACGATCCCGAAGCATTCACCGAACACGATGTGGGCGCGGCCGAGGGCGAAGCCCTGCCGCGCGCGCCCGTGGTCACCGTCATGGGCCACGTGGACCACGGCAAGACCTCGCTGCTCGATTACATCCGTCGCGCGAAAGTGGCGGCGGGCGAAGCGGGCGGCATCACCCAGCACATCGGCGCCTACCACGTCGAAACCGACCGCGGCATGATCTCGTTCCTGGACACGCCGGGCCACGAGGCTTTCACTGCGATGCGCGCCCGCGGCGCGCAGGCCACCGACATCGTGATCCTCGTGGTGGCCGCCGATGACGGCGTGATGCCGCAGACCAAGGAAGCCGTCAAGCACGCCAAGGCGGCGGGCGTTCCCATCGTGGTGGCGATCAACAAGATCGACAAGCCCGACGCCAACCCGGACCGCGTCAAGCAGGAACTGGTGGCCGAGGAAGTGGTGCCCGAAGAGTACGGCGGCGAATCGCCGTTCGTGCCGGTGTCGGCCAAGACCGGCGAAGGCGTCGACGCGCTGCTCGAGCAGGTCCTGCTGCAGGCCGAGGTGCTGGAACTCAAGGCGCCGATCGACGCCATGGCCAAGGGCATGGTGATCGAAGCCGAACTGGACAAGGGCCGCGGCCCGGTCGCCACCGTGCTGGTGCAATCCGGCACGCTCAAGACCGGCGACGTGGTTCTGGCCGGCCAGACCTACGGCCGCGTGCGCGCCATGCTCGACGAAAATGGCAAGTCCATCAAGTCGGCCGGGCCGTCGATTCCGGTCGAGATCCAGGGCCTGACCGAGGTCCCGCAGGCCGGCGACGAGTTCATGGTGCTCACCGACGAGCGTCGTGCGCGCGAGATCGCCACCTACCGTGCCGGCAAGTTCCGCAACACCAAGCTGGCCAAGCAACAGGCCGCCAAGCTGGAGAACATGTTCTCCGACATGACGGCCGGCGAAGTCAAGATGCTGCCGATCATCGTCAAGGCCGACGTGCAGGGCTCGCAGGAAGCGCTGTCGCAGTCGCTGCTCAAGCTGTCGACCGACGAGGTCAAGGTGCAACTGGTCTACGCCGCGGTGGGCGGCATCAGCGAGTCCGACGTGAACCTGGCCATCGCCTCCAAGGCGGTGATCATCGGCTTCAACACGCGCGCCGACGCCGGTGCGCGCAAACTCGCCGAGAACAACGGCATCGACATCCGCTACTACAACATCATCTACGACGCCGTGGATGAGCTGAAGGCCGCCATGTCGGGCATGTTGACGCCCGAGAAGCGGGAAGAAGTCATCGGCACGGCGGAGATCCGCCAGGTGTTCAAGGTCAGCAAGATCGGCTCGATCGCCGGCTGCATGGTCACCTCCGGCGTGGTGCGCCGCACCGCGCGCCTGCGGCTGCTGCGCGACAACGTGGTCATCTTCACCGGTGAACTGGACTCGCTCAAGCGCTTCAAGGATGACGCGCGCGAGGTCAAGGAAGGCTTCGAGTGCGGCCTGAACATCAAGAACTACAACGACATCCAGGAAAACGACATCCTGGAGTTCTTCGAGATCAAGGAGATCGCGCGGACGCTCTGATACGGACACCCGTACGCGAAGGGCGCGAAGGAAACGCGAAGGACGCGAAAGGATTCATGAATTCTTTGACGTTCCTCGCGTCCCCTCGTCCGCTCAGTCCTTGTCCCCGCTTGAAACCCGTGCCTAGGAAGTCATCCACCCCCAACCGCGCCTTCAAGGTGGCCGATCAGATCCAGCGCGATCTGACGGAGCTGATCGCGCGCGAGCTGAAGGATCCACGCATTGGCATGGTCACGATCCAGGCGGTCGAGGTGACCCCGGATTACGCGCATGCGAAGGTGTTTTTCAGCGTGCTGGTGGGCGACGCGCAGGAGTGCGAAGCCGCCCTGAACCAGGCCGCCGGGTTCCTGCGCAACGGCCTGTTCAAGCGCCTGCATATCCACACGGTGCCCACGCTTCACTTCCAGTTCGACCGCACCACCGAACGCGCCGCCGACATGAACGCGTTGATCGCCAAGGCGGTCTCCTCTCGCGCCAAGGAAGACTAGAAAATATTGGGGTCAGATTCCAATTTCCTGGAAGCGGCCTCAAGCGGCCACCCATGCGGAAATTGGAATCCCAACCCAGAATTTTGCGGCGCCCGGTGCACGGCGTGTTGCTGCTGGACAAGCCGCTGGGTCTGTCCAGCAACGGCGCGCTCCAGAAGTGCAAGTGGCTGTTGCGCGCCGAAAAAGCCGGACATACCGGCACGCTCGACCCGCTGGCCACCGGGGTGCTCCCACTTTGCTTCGGGGCGGCCACCAAGTTCAGCCAGCTTCAGCTCGACGCCGACAAGACATACGAAGCAACGGTGCGGTTGGGCGTGAAGACGTCCACCGGCGACGCCGAGGGCGAAGTCATAGCCCGGCGGGAGGTGCCCGAACTCACGCCCGGGCGCCTCGCGGAAATCGCAGGGCAGTTCACGGGGCCTATTCGCCAGGTGCCTCCGATGCACAGCGCCCTCAAGAAGGACGGCAAGGCCTTGTACGAGTACGCGCGCGCGGGCGAGCAGGTCGAGCGCGAGCAGCGCGACGTGGTGATCCGCCAGCTCGAACTGGCGCCGGCCGTCGCCATGGGAACGATACCCGCGCTGGTCCTGCGAGCCAGCGTCAGCAAGGGAACGTACATCCGCACGCTCGGCGAAGACATCGGCGACGCGCTGGGTTGCGGTGCGCACCTCACGTCCTTGCGCCGCCTGGCCACCGGACACTTCGGCATCTCGCAATGCGTGACGCTGCCGGCGCTGGAGGCCATGAACGAGGAAGAGCGCCTGGCCTGCCTGGCGCCGGTGGATTCACTGCTCCCCGATCACACGCGCGTCACGCTGGATGCGGACAATGCGGGCCGCTTCCTGAGCGGGCTGCGCCGCCGGGGGCCGTGGCAGGACAACGAGCACGTCGCGGTGTTCGGCGAGCAACCGAAAGCATTGCTCGGCACGGCCCACATCAAGGGCGGCGAACTGATCCCGGTGCGGCTGCTGAGCCCGCTGGAGATTTCACAGATTCTGGAAAGCAACCTATGAGCAACAAGCAAATCCGCAACATCGCCATCATCGCCCACGTGGACCACGGCAAGACCACCCTGGTGGACATGCTGCTGCGCCAGTCGGGCACCTTCCGCGCGAACGAGAAGATCGCCGAGCGCGTGATGGACAGCAACGACCTGGAACGGGAACGGGGCATCACCATCCTGGCCAAGAACTGCGCCGTCAGCTGGCAGGGCACGCACATCAACATCGTGGACACACCCGGCCATGCCGACTTTGGCGGCGAAGTGGAGCGCGCGCTGTCGATGGTGGATGGGGTGGTCCTGCTGATCGACGCGGTGGAAGGACCGATGCCGCAGACCCGTTTCGTGACGAAGAAGGCGCTTGCGCTGGGCCTGAAGCCGATCGTCGTGGTCAACAAGGTGGACCGGCCGGGATCGCGTCCCGACTACGTCATCAACGCCGCATTCGACCTGTTCGACAAGTTGGGCGCCACTGAAGACCAGCTGGATTTCCCGGTGGTGTACGCCTCGGGCCTGAACGGCTGGGCCTCGATGGAAGAGGGTGCGGCCGGCGAGCAATGGGGCAAGGATCTCGCGCCGCTGTTCGACACCATCCTTACCCACGTGCCGCCGCACGAGGGCGAGGCCGGCGCGCCGCTGCAGCTGCAGATTTCATCGCTCGATTACTCCACATATGTCGGGCGCATCGGCGTCGGCCGCGTCAACCAGGGCACGATCAAGGTGAACCAGCAGGTCGCGGTGTACGAAGGTGTGGCCAGCGCGCCGGCGCCGGCAAAAGTGCAGCAGATCCTGAAATTCGAAGGACTCGAACGCGTGCCCGCCGCGGAAGCGGGCCCCGGTGACATCGTGCTGATCAGCGGAATCGAACAGGTCGGGATCGGCGTGACGATCACCGACCCGGCCAATCCCGCGCCGCTTCCCATGCTCAAGATCGAC
>DATMBW010000283.1:0-5640 GCA_035559095.1 Ramlibacter sp. | reverse complement strand
GCAGGTACATGCGGCTGCCGCCCTCGCCCGTCTGGTTGAATTCAACCATCGCTTCGCCCAGGGCCAGGATGTCGGTCTTCAATTGGACCACCGCCTTCAACCCGGATGCGTCCGCGGCACGATGGTGCGCGGGACGCCCGGCCTCTTTCGTTCAATAGGTGCCAGGATAGGCGCCGCCATCGGTCAGGATGTTCTGACCCGTGATGTAGCCGGCATGTTGGCTGCACAGGAAGGCGCAGGCCGCACCGAACTCGGCGGGGGTGCCGAAACGCCCGGCCGGGATCGTCTTGCGCCGCGCGTCCTTGATCGCCTCGATCGGCTGGCCGGTTTTCTGAGCCGCGCCGGCCATCGTGATGTTCAGTCGGTCCGTGTCGAACGCGCCGGGCAGCAGGTTGTTGATGGTCACGTTGGCCGAGGCCAGCTTGCTGGTGCGGGCCACCCCGGCCACGAAACCGGTCAGACCGCTGCGCGCGCCGTTGGACAGGCCCAGGATGTCGATCGGCGCCTTCACGGCGCTCGAGGTGATGTTGACGATGCGCCCGAAGCCACGCGCGGCCATCCCATCGACGGTCGCCTTGATCAACTCGATCGGCGTGAGCATGTTGGCGTCCACGGCCTTGATCCAGGCTTCGCGGTCCCAGGAGCGGAAATCGCCCGGCGGCGGGCCTCCGGCGTTCGTGACCACGATATCGAACTCACCGCGCCGCTCGAACACTTTGGCCCGGCCTTCGGCGGTAGTGATATCGGCCGCCACATACTGCACTGCGGTGTCAGCCGGCCGGGCGGGATCGGCAGTGAGCTGCCGCACCGCCGCCTCCAGCGCCTCGGCGCCGCGCGCCACCACGACCACATTGACGCCTTCGCGCACCAGCGCCTGTGCGCAGCCGAAGCCCAGCCCCTTGCTGGCGCCGCACACCAGCGCCCATTTGCCCGCGATACCCAAATCCATAATAATCGGCCTTCCTTAGCTCAAGCATTGCGAATGCGCACATCATCGGCCATTATCCTTGCCTGCTGGTTGATCGCGGTTTCCGCGCACGCCCAGGGCTTCAAATTTTCGAACCCCTCGCCGGAAGCGGCTGCCGAAGCCAACGCGGAAGAGGCACGCCAGGACATGATCGCCGATCAGTTGTCCACGCCTTGCCGCAACCGGATCCGCAATCGCAAGATCATGGTGCTGATCGGCGAGGAGAGAAACGGCTCGGTTCTGGCGCGCCAGGGAAGTTTCAGCCGCCACGTCGAGGCCGTGAACGTGCGCCTGGCGAGCCTGGGGCTGAAAACCTACACCCCCGAGCAGATCCGCAGGCAGATCGCCCAGGAAGAGATCGACGCCTATTTCAAGAACGACCCGGACCGCGCCCTCAGCGCCGCGCGCCGGCTCGCCGCGCAGTATGTGCTGCGGGGCGTCATCGCCAGCCACGCCGTGCGCAATGCGATGATCAACGTCAACCAGGTCAGCGTGAACATGGATTTCACGCTCACCGAGGCCTCCGGCAGGCTCGTGTCCACCGCCTCGGCCCAGAATCAGAGCTATGCCGGCAGCGACATCTCGGGGATGGCGCTCACGCTGATCGAAGAGCGCGCCGACGAGGTCGTGGCCCGTTTGTACAGCGACTACTGCCGGAACGCGCGATGATCCCGGCACGAAAAGAACCAAATTTAGGAGCAAGAACCATGTTGAACAAGACGTCACTTCGCCATTGCGCCCTGGCCGCGCTGTTTTGCCTGGGCGCGGCGCCGGCGCTGGCCCAGCCCACTTTCGGCAATCCTTCGCCCACCGCGGGCAGCGAAACTTCGCAGCAGGCCAATGCGGCAGCGGACGCGGCGGCCTACCAGGAGGTGGCGTACGTCAACAAGGCCAGGCGGGGGCCGGCGCTGGTGGTGATCCCCGGCGAGGTGAAAAGCAACAACGCGAGCTTCATCCAGAAGTTCGGCCCCAACAACATCGCCGACTTCGGCGAGCTGGAGCTGTCGCAGGCCAACTTCCCGGTGCTCGAACGCGCCAACCTGGGCAACCTGCTGCAGGAAGTCTCACTGGCCTACAACCTGGGCGATCCGCAAGCGGCGCGCAAGACGATGCAGATGGGCAAGCTCAAGACCACCAAGTGGGTCGTCAAGTTCGACATCCTGAAGGCCGAGCAGATCGCGGAAAACAAGAAGGGCTTCGACGGCCGTGCGATCGGCGGGCTGATGTCGATGTTCGGCGGGACCGGTGCCGCGGCGGCGGGCCACATTACCGGTTCGGTGCAGACCCAGGAGGCCACCGGCGTGTGGCTGATCGGCATGCGCTACAAGATCATGGACGCCAACACCACCGAGCAGGTGGCGCAAGGCTACAAGGAACTGAAGATGGAAGTGGGCGCCCAGGCGACCAGCGTGATGGGCGTGTCGCAAGGCGCCAAGGGAGGCGTCGGGCTCGACACGATGGTCCAGCGGCTGGTGCAGACCACCGTGTGGGAAATCGACTCCAGGTACAAGTAACCGACGACCGGCCACCGCGCACGGGCCGTAGCGTGTCATGAACAAGCTGGGCAAATACCAGATCCGCCGCACCCTGGGCAAGGGCGCGATGGGCATCGTGTACGAAGGCTTCGATCCCGTCATCGAGCGCACGGTCGCCATCAAGACCATCCTGCCGTCCCAGCTCAACGGCGCGGAGTTCGCCAACCTGATGGCGCGCTTCAAGCGCGAGGCGCAGGCTGCCGGCCGGCTGAATCATCCCGGCATCGTCGCCATCTACGAATACGGCGAAGACATCGCGCAGGACATCACCGAAGAGGAGGCGACGATGCTCGCCGCGCCGTCGGCCGCGCCGGGCGCGCAACGTGTGGCCTACATCGCGATGGAGTTCGTCAAGGGCCGCGAGCTGCGCGACTTCTTCGAGAAGGGCGAGCGCTTCGCCTTGAACGAAGTCGTGCGCGTCATGAGCGAGATGCTCGATGCGCTGGACCACGCGCATGCCCATGGCGTGGTGCACCGCGACATGAAGCCGGCCAACCTGATCGTGCTGGACAACGGCCGGCTGAAAGTGGCGGACTTCGGCATCGCCCGCATCGAGGCGTCCGAACTGACGCAGACCGGCGCGGTGCTGGGCACGCCCTCGTACATGTCGCCCGAACAGTTCATGGGCCATCCCGTGGACGGCCGCAGCGACCTGTTTTCGTGCGGCGTGATCCTGTACCAGCTGCTCACCGGCGAAAAGCCCTTCACCGGCGAGTCGACCACCACCATCATGTACAAGGTGCTGCGCGAGGAGCCGGTGCCCCCGTCCGAGCTGAACCTGTCGCTTGCGCCGGCGCTCGACGCCGTGGTGAAGAAAGCGCTGGCCAAGCAGCCGGCGCAGCGCTTCCAGACCGGCCGGGAATTCGCGCAGGCCTTGCAGGCGGCGATCGCCGGACAAGCGGAGGGACCAGCGCCCGGGGCCGCTGACGAGCGAACGGTGCCGGTCGCGCCATCCCCGCGCCCGGCGCAGCACGCGCAGCCGCAGATCGTGGCAGCGCCCGCCGGCGCACCGCGGCCTCGCGCCGCCGCCGGCCTGTGGGCCGCGGGCGCGGCAGTGGTGGTCGCACTGGCGGCGGGAGCTTATGTGCTGCTCGCCCCCGGCCGTAATGCGGCACCGATGGCGCAGGGCGGCGTCAACCTCGCCTCCGCGCCTGCGGCGCCAGCCACGCCCGCGCCGGCCACTGCGGCCACCGTACCGCCGCCGGAGGCCGGCACGCTGGTCATCAGCGCGCTGGGCCTGGTCGATCCGCAGGAGGCAAGGTTCAGCGGCAACCTGGCCGCGGCCCAGCAGGAGGCCCGCAACGAAGCCAGGCGCCAACTGGTCGAAAAGGCACTGGCCCTGTACGTGGACAAGGTGTCCCTGGACGGCAACTACGGGCTGATCGAGCGCAGACTGCTTTCCAATTCGGGCGCCTTCATCCGCTCCGTGCTGCAGGAAGGCGCCCCCGGCGCCGGCAAGGGCGGCCTCGTGGAGCTGCAGACCCGCGCGGTGGTGAGCCTGCGCGATGTGCAGAAGTCGCTCAACCAGCTTTCCCGGGAAGAACGCGTCGAATTCATCCGCAACAAGGGCGATCCGCGCATCTCGATCCGCATCGACATTGGCAATGCCGACGGCACGGCGCTGGCACGCGAACGCTCCCAACTGGCCGAAAACGTGGTGAAAGACCGCATCAAGTCCTTCGGCTTCCGTATCTGGGCGGCCGAGGGCGACAGCCCGCCCGCACCCGACGGGCAAAAGGCGGATTTCGCGATTCGCGGCGAGGTCAAGGTCAAGCAGTTGTCCACCCGGCTGCCGGCCTCGGGCCTGACCATCACGAAAACAGCGCTGACGTCCTGGACCCTGAAGGCCATCGAAACCGCGACCGGCGAAGAGGTGTACCTCAGCACCCAGCTGCCGTCGGGCCAGAGTTGGGCATCCGAAGACCAGGCGCTGGCCGACATCGGCAAGCTGGTCGGCGACGAGTTCTCGCGCAATTTCTTCCTGCAGCACTTCAACTTCCGCACGCAGAGGACGACGCTGACGTTCACCGGCCTGCCAGAGTCAGGCAGCGCCATGATGTTGCGCGAGCTGCGCGGCATGCGGCCGGTGCTGGATGCGCAGCTAATCGCAGAACCGGGGCGCTTTGCGCTGCAGTTGCCCGAAGGCAGCGCCACCGACATCGTGCAGGAGGCGGTCGTGCGGCCGCTCAATGTCAAGCTGGGCGCCGAGTGCTTCGCATTGGCCGGCTCGGCCGGCAACGAGGTCACCATTGCCTACGCCGCCACCTGCGCAACGCCGCAGATGCGCACCAGGCTGGAAGCCGGCCCACCGGCGGGCGCGCGCGCGATGCCGGAAAGCGGCAAGGTTCCTGTCAAGCTGGTGCCGCCTGGAGGGCGGAATACAGCGTAGCTCTGGGTGTCGGGGCAGGCGGGTATCCGGACGAGCGCTCACACTGCGGCGTTGCGGCCGCGCGCGTCGCGGCAGGCGGTACCCGGCGAGGGCTCACACTGTGACGGTCTGCGCTTCGCTCCGACTTCGCTGCGCTGCTCGGCCTGGGGTCGGCGTCGCAGAACTCACTGCGTTCGCAAGCTCTCTCCGTTCGGACAGCTGCGACGAGCTAGTTTACGAAGCGCGCCAAGGCGCGCCCGCCCCCAGGCCGAGCATCACAGCCGTCCCAGCAGAATCGCCCCCGCCGGGCACCGCCTGCCGCGAGGAAGCCGCGGTGGCGTTCTACGAGAAATACCACGGCATGTCCTGCAAAGGCGGGGCCGGGCGGGCCGCGGCGCATCGATCACGCGAAGGCGCCTGGGTTTGCTCGATCTCGTGGCCGCGCGCTTGCGCGCTTCGTGATCTGACTCGTCGCAGCTGTTCGAACGCAGCGCGCCCCAAGCGCGCGCAGTGAGTTCTGCGACGGGCCATGAGATCGAGCAAACCCAGGGTAGCCGGTGCGCAGCACCGGCCGCCTCGCGGATGCGCCGCGGCCTGCCCGGCCCCGCCTTTGCCCCCCCGCGTCTGCCCTGCCAAACCTGTCAGAGCTTCTGGCGCGCAGGCTCCTAGCCGGCCAGCAGCCGTTCGGCGTTGGCAAGATCCTGCACAGTGTCGATGTCGGTGACGATACCTGGATCGTCCAGTTCGAGTTGTGCCACCGGCTTGATCTG